>NZ_JBNDHY010000117.1:0-13681 GCF_056755315.1 Monashia sp. HAY1-2A | reverse complement strand
TTCCCGTGAGCTGGAGCAGGAGGTCGGTGATCGGGCCGATGTTGCCCTCGGGCGTGGAGTCGAAGGTGGAGCAGTACTTGTAGTAGAAGTGCTGAACCCCTTGGCTCGTCAGCCAGTCGTGGGCAGTGGCGACCTCCGTCGACGCCGTCTCTACTGGGGCCGTGCGGACCTTCAGCGCCACGACCGCCGCATCGCAGGGGGGAAGGGCCTGCCCCGGAGCGGGTACGCCGAAGACCAGCGCGACGCGCAGCCCGGCCCGACGCAGCCCAGCGGCGACGTCGGTGCCTCCCGTGTAGTCGTCGGCGATGCACCCGATCTCGGTCATCAGACTGCTGTCCTCACTCGCAGACTCATGGGAAGGCACCCACGATGGGAACGGACCGCAGATGCGGGATGGCTTGCGGAAGAGCGGTACTCGGTCACTGCACGCTCCACTGACCGATGGACAGGACTGCGAGCCGCGGGTTCTCGAGGTCGGAAGCGAGAAGTCGCAACCGTGCTTCCACGGCGTTCACCTCGCTGGCGAAGATCCCGCGCAGGTCACCATTGACCGTCAACGTCCATACCTTCATTCGTCGGCCCCCTTCCCGGAGGATTGGAGTCAGATCCCGAGCATCGTGTTGAGCTCGTCCAGGGACTTCACCACGGTGAGCCCGTAGCCGGGCGGCACCGGGTCGCAGCCACGGTCGAGCAGCACGAGCTTGCGGAAGCCCATGTCGTGCATCGGCAGCGGGTCGTAGCGGGTGTGCGAGGACACGTGGACGAAGTCCTCGGGCTTGGCGTCGAGCTGGTCGAGCATGTACTCGAACGCGGCGTACCGGGGCTTGTAGTAGCCGGCCTGCTCGGCGGTGAAGACGGCGTGGAAGGGCGCCTCCAGCCGCGGCACGCTCTCCTCGAGGAAGTCGTTGCTGGCGTTGGAGAGGATGACGAGCTTGTAGTGCTCGGCCATCTTCTTCAGCGGCTCGACGACGTCGGGGTGCGGGCCCCAGCTGCGGACGCCGTCGGCGAACCGCTTGCCCGCCGTGGGGTCGGACTCGATGCCCCACTTGCGGCAGACCCGGTCGAAGGCGCTCTGCAGCACCTGCTCGTAGGGGTAGTACGCGTCGTTCACCGCGTCGTAGCGGTAGCCGCGGAACTCGGCGACGAACTGGTCCCACTGCTCCGCCGGGATCTGGTCGCCGACCAGCTCCTTGGTGATCGGGGTCATCGGCCAGCTGATCAGCGTGCCGTAGCAGTCGAACGAGACGTACTTCGGCCGGAAGGTCGGGTCGCTCATCAAGGGTCCTCTCACGGGTCGGTGGTTCGGTGACGGGCCCGTCCGGCCCGTCGGCTGATGTGTCATGTCATCGCCGGGCGCGATCGTCCCTCTGCCCGCCCGGCGTCAGCCCTGGGAACCTCCCGTGGGCGTCTCGACCTCCCGGGCATCCGTGGGATCACGCACGGCCCGGACCGCTGGCTGCGTGGACGCTCGTACCGGTCCGTCCCCGGCCCCCGCGATGCGGCGGCTGGTGGGCATGTCATCCATGGAACACGGTGACCACTGGTGCGGTCCAAGACTCATTTGCAGGCTGACCGATAGGCGCTCTCTATCGCTCGGCGCACGGGCGCCGGGGGTCGAGCCACCGCAGGCCGAGTGCGGGTCGACGGTCCGCGCTGCGCACCGCGGGAGCTCCCGGGCGCTGCTTTCGATAGCTTCTGGCTATCGATATGCTGCGGTCGGCCCGCCCGCACCGATGGCACGAGAGCGGCACAGGGGCAGAGTGGGCACGAGCGGCCAGGAGACGCGCTGAGGCGCGGAAAGGGGCACCATGGACGTCCGGCAGCTCCGCCAGTTCCTTGCCGTGGTCGACCACGGAACCGTCCATCGGGCAGCCGAGCACCTGTTCGTGGCGCAGCCGTCTGTCACGCAGACGATCCGCCGGCTCGAGGCCGAGCTGAGCACGGAACTGTTCATCCGTCAGGGACGAGGTCTGGTGCTCAGCCCCTCCGGGGTGGCGCTCGTGGGTCCGGCGCGCGAGGTGGTCCGTGCGATCGACGTGGCCCGGGAGACGGTGGCTGCCGTCGACGGCCTGCGTGGGGGCCGGTTGAGGATCGCCTCGATGCCGTCCCAGGTGGTCAGCCCGCTGACGGGCCTGGTGGCATCGTTCGTGGAACGGTACCCGGGCGTAGGGGTCGCCGTCGGTGCGGCACCCCGGTCCGACGACGTGCGGGAGGCCTTGCGCCGCGGGGCCGCCGAGGTCGGTGTGGTCGCCACGAGCGGCCCGGCGGACGCCCTGAGCGACCTCGACCGGTTGCCCCTGGAGACCCAGTCGTTCGTCCTGGTCGCACGCGACGACGCGAACCTGCCGGCAGGCCACGACGATCTCAGCATGAGCGATCTGCGGGGCCTGCCCTTGGTGGCAGGTCAGCCGGGCACGGGGATGCGGCGAGTCGCCGACGCGATCATCGCCGCCACCGACTGTCGGATCGTGGTGGAGATCGAGCACCGCGAGGGACTCCTGCCCCTCGTTCTGAGCGGGGTCGGCGCGGCCGTGGTCGCCGACTCGTGGCGCCCACTGGCCGATGCCGTCGGCCTGCAGGTGAGGCGCCTGGCGGTCGACGACAGGCTCGACGTCGCGCTGGTGTGGCAGCGCCACCGACTCAGCCCGGCGGCCGGGGCCTTCGTGGCGCTGGCCGAGGCGGCCGGAGCGACCCCGGACACGGACTGACGAGCACCGTCACCGGTCAGCCTGCGCAGGCGCGCAGCGCCGCTCACCCGTCGGTGCCCGGCACGACGATGCAGTAGACCTTCCTGATCGTCTCGGTGACGTCCCAGCGACCCGACCATCCCTTCGGGAAGGTGACCACGTGCCCGGAGGAGATCTCCGTCTTCTCGCCCGTGCTGTCGTCGGTGATCGTGGCGCGCCCAGCGACGATGTAGCACGTCTCGGTGTTCTCGCGGTTCACGATGGGCCAGCCGCCGGGCGCGGCCTCCCACACGCCGACCCTGACGTCGTCCGACGAGTCGAAGGCGGTCCAGGCGATCTGGGGGTCACCGCTGTCGGCCCCTTCGCGCTGGCCCCTGGGCTCCAGCGGAGCGGTCACGGCGGTGGGGGGCTGGTGGTACAGGCTGGGCATGGGTGTCCTCTCGCGGGGTCAGCAGGGCAAGGCGGGGTCGGTGAACGGCTGGGACCGGCTAGTGGCCCGGTGGCAGGAACGGCGCAACGAGCCGTACGCGCTTCGCCGGTTTCCCGGTGCGCTCCTCGTACGCGTCAGCGGACGCGAGGGTCCTGTGGATGGCCATCGAGGCGATGAACCGCAGAGGTTCGGGCTCCCAGTTCCGGGTGTGGTGGCCGACCCAGGGAAGCGACGTCAGGTCTGTGCTGTGGCCCAGGATCAGGTCGCGCATCGTCCGGCCGGAGATGTTGGAGGCGGTCACGCCGTGACCACCGAACGCACCGACGAATCCCATTCCCGTGGTGCGGTCGAACGTCGTTCGCATGCACCAGTCGCGGGGAACCGCCAGGGAGCCGCCCCAGTGGTGGGTGATCCGAGCCTGCGCCACAGCGGGAAATGCCTCATGCAGGGTCTGGACCAGGCGCTCGTAGACGCGGGCGTTCTGCTCGTTCTCCGGGGAAACGGGCTTGGTCAGTCGGTACGGCGCTCCTCGGCCGCCGACCACGATCCGACCGTCGACCGTCCGCTGGGCGTAGTAGAACAGGTGCCCGATGTCGGAGTACCCGATGCCGTCCCGCCACGCGAGCTCGTCCCAGGTCTCCTGCGGGAGCGGCTCGGTGGCGATGAGCAAGGAGTACAGGGGCAGGAAGCTGCGTCGCTGGCCTCGCTCACGGATCGTGTAGGACTCCGTCGCCCGGACCACGACGTCGGCCGAGATCCGTCCGTTGCGGCACCGCACCACCTTGGGGCCCAGGTGTTCTGCTGGGCTCTGCTCGTAGATCTTGACGCCCAGCCGCTCACAGGCCTCCGCCAGTCCGCGTGCCAGCCGTGCCGGGTCCACTCGAGCACAGTGCGGCGTGTAGGACGCACCGAGTAGACCTTGGGGCCCGTGGAGGAACTCGGAGCACTCGTCGGCGGTGACGAACCTGATGTCCTCGGGACCGAGACCCGAACGGTGCTTCGCCTCGATCCGGGCGCGCACCCGCTGCAGCTGCGGTTCGGTGGTCGCCACGGTGAGCGCCCCCGCCTTGTTGTAGCCGCAGTCGATGCCTTCGGCCGACACGACGCGGCCGATCTCGTCGATCCCGTGCAGGACCTCGCGCTCGGCACGATGGACGCTGTCCCAACCGCTGCGTCGTGCGTAGCGCGCGCCGCTGCCGGCGATCCCGGACGAGACGAAGCCGCCGTTGCGACCGGCAGCGCCGAACCCGGCGATCTCGGCCTCTACCACGGTGACCCGCAGCGACGGGTCGGCTTTCTTGAGGTAGTACGCCGTCCACAGGCCGCCGAAGCCGGCCCCCACGATCGCGACGTCACTGGTGTGGTCGCCCGCCAGCTGCTCTCTCGGCGTCAGACCCTGGACCACCCCGTCGAGCCACAGGCTCCGCGCCCACGGGTTGCCGGGCGCCGGTGGAGGAACCGGCGAGCCTCCTGGCCTCTTCGGGGTCTCGACTCGCACCACGACTACACCTTTCCTGCTCGGGCCACGGCCGGGGCCGGGCAAGGGCACCGGCCCCCATCGCTCGCGGTGACGAGCGCGACGGGGTGGCTGCTCGGCATGTCATCCATGGAACACGGTGTCGGCTGCGACCGTCCAAGACGGATTTGCAGGCTGACCGATAGGTCGGCTCTATCGGTCGACGCACCGCCCCAGTAGCCACCTCCCTCATCCCGGTCGGCGCACCGCGTCCGCGGGTACGCGTCAGGAAGACAGACCCGGGGCCGGGGCCCGTGCCCCGCGCCGGACGCTTGCGTGAGGAGGCCGGCCATGGACGACGCGTCGCGGCACGACGAGGCGGAGCGGAAGTACGACATCGACCCCGGTGCCGACCTGCCCGACCTGCTCGCCGTCGACGGCGTCGCCGCCGTGTCGGCGCCCGTCAGGCACGACCTCGAGGCCGTCTACTTCGACACCGAGGGCTTCGACCTGCTCCGCCACGTGGTCACGCTGCGGGTCCGCCGCGGCGGGGACGACGACGGGTGGACGCTGAAGCTGCCCGACACCGACGCGGCCGACACGCGCGTGGAGGTCACGATGCCGGCACCGTCGCACGGCGTGGCCGACACGCCGCCGCAGGAGCTCGTCGACCGGCTGCGGGGTCTGCTCCGCGGCCGCGCCCTGCAGCCGGTGGCCCGGATCCGCAGCCGCCGGCTCGAGCGCACCCTCGTGGCCCCGGACGGTACGCGGCTCGCGTCGGTCACCGACGACCACGTGACCGCCGAGCCGCTCGACCGCACCGGTGGCACCTCGACCCCTCCCGAGGAGTGGCGTGAGGCCGAGGTGGAGCTCCTCGACGGCACGGCCGAGACGCTCGACGCCATCGAGGACGCTCTCCGCGGAGCCGGCGTGGAGCGGTCGACGAGCCGGTCCAAGCTGGCACGGACGCTCGCCGGCCGCGTCCCCCCATCCTTGGCCGACACCGCCATGGGCGCGGAAGCCTTGAGCCGCGAGGAGGTCGCAGCGGGCCCGGTCGGTGCCGTGCTGAGTGCCCACCTCGCAACGCACCTGCAGGACCTCTACCGGCACGACCGCGGTCTACGCCGCTCCGAGCAGGAGTCCGTCCACCGGATGCGCATCGCCGCCCGCCGCCTCCGAGCCGCGCTGACCACCTACCGCCCTCTCCTCAGGCCCGACGCCGTCGACCCCCTGCGCGAGGAGCTCCGGTGGCTCGGGCAGGTCCTCGGACCCGCCCGCGACGCCCACGTCCTGCGCACCCACCTCGAGGAAGCCGTCGCGGCGCAGCCGGCCGACCTCGTCCTCGGGCCGGTGGTGTCACGCCTGGTGGGCGAGCTCGGTGCCGCCGAGCAGGCCGGCCTCACCGCGGCACGCGAGGCGCTCGACAGCGACCGGTACCTCCGGCTCCTCGATGCGCTCGACTCCCTCGTCGACAGCCCGCCCCTGGCGGCGGGGTCCGAGGACGTCACGGCGGGCGACGCCGTGCCCCGGTTGCTGGCCCGGGACGCCAAGCGTGTGCGCAAGGCGGCGAGCCGGCTGCGCGCGGCGGAGGAGGCCGAACCTGCCGACGAGTCCGCTCAGGGCCGGGGTGCGGGCGAGGTCCCGGGGCACGAAGGGGACGACCACGACGCGGCTCTCCACGAGGTGCGCAAGAAGGCCAAGCGGCTGCGCTACGCCGCCGAGAGCGCGGTACCCATGGTCGGCAAGCGGGGCCGCAGGCTTGCCAAGCGGGCCAAGCGGGTCCAGTCCGCTCTCGGAGAGCACCAGGACGCCGTCGTCGCGCGCGCGGTGCTGCGCGACCTCGGCGTGCGCGCCCACCTCGCGGGCGAGAACGGCTTCACCTTCGGCCGGCTCCACGCCCTGGAGGAACGGCGCGCCGACCGAGCCGAGGACCAGTTCGGGAAGGCGTGGGACCGATTGCACCTCAAGCGGATTCGTCGACGTCTTCGCTGAGGAGGCGTTCTCGGTGGCATCCGGACGGCGCCGTAACGTCGGATCCGACCACCGTCAGCGGACGCGCCCCGCCCGCCAGTGGAGGCACATGAAGAAGACGAGGTCGCCCGGTCGGAGGTGCGACGTGGCGGTGCGCATCATCTTGAGCCCCCGTTCCTGTCCGTGGTCCTGCCGGACTGCCCCACCGGCGGACAGGACTCGGCGCCCGGCAGGCCGCCCGGGAGGAAATGCGGTGGACGTCTCCGGTCCCGGCGGCGCACCATGGTCGACGCCTCGCGCTCGGACGCCGGGCGTCGTGTCGTCGTGAGCGGGTGAGCCCGCGGAGGGGGGTGGCCACCATGGCCTGTTCAGCGGACCGGTTCCACCGCTGAGCTCTCCCGACCCACCTGCCGCCGACCCGCGCCACGAAGGAACCATCGTGAAACCCCTGTCCGAGAACGACATCCACACCTCCCTGGTCAACTGCTCGCGTCGAGAGGCCAGGCAGGCGCCCATGCCGCACCGCCTGGAGTCGATGACCGCCGAGGAGTGGGACGCCCTCGACTACCTCGGCTGGACCGACCGCGGCAGTCCCCAGCGCGCCTATGCCGTCGTCCCGGTCGACGACGAGCCGATCGGCTTCGTGCTCCGGGCGGCCGGCCGGAAGGGGGGCCGCACCGCCATGTGCGCGTGGTGCGAGGACGTCTTCGCCACGAGCGACGTGTCGCTCTTCGTGGCTCGACGGAGCGGTGCCGCCGGCCGCGAGGGCAACAGCCTGGGCACCCTCGTGCACGCCGACTTCAGCTGCTCGGCGCACGTGCGCCGGCTGCCGAACGCGCTCGAGGGCGGCCTCGACCCCCACGCCCTGGTGCAGCGACGCGTCGAGGAGCTGCGGGCTCGGTCCACGGCGTTCGCGCGCCGGGTCCGGCACGGCTGACCCAACCCGCCGCCCGGAGCGGCGGGTTGGACGCCCGGGGACGGTGTCGGCTACGGTGGGCGACGCCTCGCAGGTGTAGTTCAGTAGCAGAACAGCCTTCTTCCAGAAGGAAGACGCACGTGCAATTCGTGCCGCCTGCTCCAGTGGCGAAGGGCCCGGTCTCGCGACCGGGCCCTTCGTGCATCCCTAGCCGGCTCAGCGCACGCCCACAGGCTCGGGCCGCGGCGTCCCGCTGCCCGACGCCTCCGACGAGCCGGACGTGTCCGGACCGCCGACGGTGTCGTCCTCCTCGCGGATGCCGAAGCGGGAGTACACGCGAGCGAGCGGGCCCGGCAGCCACCAGTTGGCGTCACCGAGCAGCCGCATCGTCGCGGGTACCACCACCATCCGCACGAGCAGCGCGTCGAGGACGATCGCGACGATCATCGCGACACCGATGAGCTTGATGAAGATGATCGACGACGCCGAGAAGAACCCGATGACGACGAGGATGAGCAGCGCCGCGGAGGTGATGATCCGCCCCGTGCGCTGCATACCCGCCGCGACCGCCGCGCGGTTGTCGCCGATGCGGTCGTACTGCTCGCGGATGCGCGAGAGGAGGAACACCTCGTAGTCCATCGACAGGCCGAAGACCAGCGTCATGACGAGGATGGGCTGGGTGGCCTCGACGAAGCCGGTGGACTCGAAGCCGAGCCACGAGGAGAGGTGCCCCTCCTGGAACACCCACGTGACGACCCCGAGCGTGGCCGCGAGCGTCACGACGTTGAGCAGGATGGCCTTGAGCGGCATGAGGAGCGAGCCGAACGCGAGGAAGAGCAGCAGGAACGTGGCGCCGGCGACGACGAGCCCCATGAGCGGCAGGGTGGAGCCGATGGAGTCCAGCCGGTCGATGAGCTGGGCCGTCGGTCCGGTGACGAGCGCCTGCCGGACGCCGTCGGCGTGCAGTCCCCGCACGCCGGCGACGACGTCCTTGGCCTGCTGGTCGAGCGACTCGCCGCGGTAGGTGACGGCAACGGCCGCGAGGTCACCGTCCGCGCCGACGACCTGCCTGCGGGTGACGCCCTCGAGGGCGCGGAGGTCGGTGAGGTACCCGTCGAGCGTCGCCCTGCCCTGTGCCGACGCGACCGGCGCGTCGAGCGTCGCGGCGACGACGACGGGACTGGTCGTGGCGACGCCGAACTCCTGCGCGAGCACCTGGCTCACCTGGCGGGCCTCGGCGTCGGCCGGTAGGACCCGTTCGTCCACGCCGCCGAACCGGACGCCGAGGAAGGGTGCTGCGAGGACGGCGAGCACCGCCAGCCCCGACGCGAGGAAGGCGACAGGACGCCGCATGACCAGCTCGGCGAGCCGCGACCAGAAGCCCGTGCCTCGCTCGACCCGGTGGGGACGCAGCGACCAGCGGTCGACGCGCGTGCCGAGCATCGCGAGCACCGCCGGCAGCACGAGGACTGCAGCGGCGGCGGCGATGAGGACGGCCGCGATGCCGCCGATGCCCATCGAGCGCAGGAACGTCTGCGGGAACAGGAGCAGGCCGGAGAGGGCGACCGCGACCGTGGCTGCCGACACCGCCACGGTTCGTCCTGCGGTGGAGACGGTCCGACGCGTCGCCTCGATGCGGTCGTGGCCGGCTGAGAGCTCCTCGCGGAACCGCCCGACCATGAGCAGGCCGTAGTCGATGGCCAGCCCGAGACCGAGGATCGTGACGAGGTTGACCGCGAAGATGCTGACGTCGGTGAACGCGGTGACGACGCGGATCGCCGCGAACGCCCCGACGATGGACAGCCCGCCGACGAGAAGGGGCAGCGACGCGGCGACGACGCTGCCGAAGATGACGACGAGCAACAGGAGCAGGATCGGCATCGAGAGCGACTCGGCACGTCCGATGTCGGCAGCGACGCGGTGGGAGATGTCGAGGTTCGCGCCGGCGGGACCGCCGAGGCGGACGTCGTAGCCGGCGTCGGTCAGCCTCGACCGGAGCGTGTCCACGGCCGCGGCGTCCTCGGTCAGGGCCTGGGGGTCGCGCAGCGTCACGGCGGCGTAGGTGGTGTGGCCGCCCCCGGCGACGAACGCGTCGCTGCCGGTGCTCCAGTACGTGTGCGTGCTGACGACGTCCTGCGTCGGCAGCGCGGCCAGGGCGGTGTCGACGGCGGCGCGGTAGGCGGGGTCCGCGACGGTACGCCGTGGGTTGTCGAGGAGGACGACGAGATCGGGCGACGTGCGGGCGATGCGCGACTGCAGGAGCGTGGCGGCGCGGCCGCTCTCGCTGGCGGGGTCGTCGAAGCCGCCGTTGGTCAGGGAGCCGAAGACGCCGAGGCCGAAGGCACCGGCGGCGACGGCGAGGACCACGGTGAGGGCGACGACGACGCGGCGACCGTCGGTGACGACGCGGCCCAAGGTCTGGAACATGGTTATCTCCGATGACTATGGCTCTGGTTGGTGAATGTTGTTAACGGATGCGATCAACTATAGTTCTCTTGTGCCGGACGTCGTCAAGACCGAGTCCACCCGCCGTGAGCGGCTGTTCGCAGCCACCCAGGCCGAGCTCAGCGAGGCAGCCCGCGAGCTGCTCGTCCGGGGCGGCGTCGAGGCGGTCACCGTGCGCGCCGTCGCCGAGCGGGTCGGCATGACGGCCCCGGCGATCTACCGCTACTTCGAGTCGCGCGAGGCGCTGCTCGCGCGCGTCTGCGTCGACCTCTACAGCCAGCTGGGCGCCCACCTCTACGCGGTCCGCGACGAGAAGCAGGGGGCGAGCGCCGCCGACCGGCTCGCCCACACGGCCCGAGCGTTCCGACGCTGGGCCCTCGACCACGTGCCCGAGTTCTCGCTCCTCTTCGGCGCCCCCATCCCCGGCGTCGTCGTCGACCACGAGGACAAGCACGGCGCCGCCGACGGCGGCCAGAGCTTCGCCCTCGTGTGGCTCGAGGTCTTCGCCGAGATCGAGGGTGAGGGCCACGGCATCCGCTGGAGCCGCCCGATCCCCGAGCGGATCCGCGCCCAGCTGGACGAGTTCTCCCACGGAGCCGGGCTGCCCATCGACACCAACGCGGCGATGCTCTACGTCTACTGCTGGCAGAGTCTCTACGGCGCCGTCGCCACGGAGGCGTTCGGTCACCTGCGATGGGCCATCGACGACGCCGAGGAGCTCTTCGAGGGACGCCTGGCCGAGCTTCTCGTCCTCCTCGGCCTCGCGGGTCGCGAGGAGGCGGGCGCGCCCTGACCGACGCCCCGTCGGGCGCGCCTCCCCTTGCGTTCATTACCGGTCGGTAGCATGATGGAAGTGACCGGCCAGTAACTTGGTGGCGCCCGCCGATGGGCGCTTCGCCACCGGGTGGCCGTCCACACACGGCTCCAGGGGACCGTCCGGCGGTCCCAGCGACAAGAACGGTGGAGAAGCCCATGGGCCACTACAAGAGCAACGTGCGCGACCTCGAGTTCAACCTCTTCGAGGTCTTCGGCCGCGGCGAGATCCTCGGTCAGGGGCTCTACGCCGACCTCGACGTCGACGCCGCCAAGGACATCCTCCGCGAGGTCTCGCGCCTCGCCGAGCACGAGCTGGCCGACAGCCTGCTGGACTCCGACCGCAACCCGCCCGTCTACGACCCGGCCACCAGGACCGTCGCGATGCCGGACTCGTTCCGCAAGAGCTTCCGCGCGTACGTCGACGGGGACTGGGGCAACCTCGACGTGCCCGCCGAGCTGGGGGGCATGGTCGTGCCGGCGTCACTGCGCTGGTCCGTGGCCGAGATGGTCTGTGGTGCCAACCCGGCGATCCACATGTACACGGCCAGCTACTCGTTCGCGAACCTGCTCTGGCACCTCGGCACCGACGACCAGAAGAAGCTCGCCAAGCACATCGTGGACAAGGCGTGGCACACGACGATGGTCCTCACCGAGCCCGACGCCGGCTCCGACGTCGGCGCTGGACGAACGAGGGCGATCCAGCAGCCCGACGGCACCTGGCACATCGAGGGGGTCAAGCGCTTCATCACCAGTGCCGAGAGCGACCTCGTCGACAACGTCGTGCACTTCGTCCTCGCCCGCCCCGAAGGCGCCGGCCCGGGCACCAAGGGCCTGTCGCTGTTCATCGTCCCGAAGTTCCACGTCGACCTCGAGACCGGCGAGCTCGGCGAACGCAACGGCGCGTACGTCACCAACGTCGAGCACAAGATGGGCCTCAAGGTGTCGACGACGTGCGAGGTGACGTTCGGCGACGGCGAGCCCGCGGTGGGCACCCTCCTCGGCGACGTCCACGACGGCATCGCCCAGATGTTCAAGGTCATCGAGAACGCCCGGATGTTCGTGGGCACCAAGGCGATCGCGACGCTGTCGACCGGCTACCTCAACGCGCTCGAGTACGCCAAGGAGCGGGTCCAGGGCGCCGACCTGACCCAGATGACCGACAAGTCCGCCCCTCGCGTCACCATCACCCACCACCCCGACGTGCGTCGCTCGCTCATGCTCCAGAAGGCGTACGCCGAGGGCCTGCGCGCTCTCGTCGTCTACACCGCCACCCAGCAGGACACCGTCAACCAGGCTCAGCACGGCAACCCCGCCGCGGCGGTCGAGAAGGGCTCCGAGGCCGACCTGGCCAGCCGCGTCAGCGACCTGCTCCTGCCGCTCGTCAAGGGTCTGGGGTCCGAGCGCGCGTGGGTGCTGCTCGGCACCGAGTCGCTGCAGACACTGGGCGGCTCGGGCTTCCTGCAGGACTACCCGATCGAGCAGTACGTCCGCGACGCGAAGATCGACACGCTCTACGAGGGCACGACCGCGATCCAGGGCCTCGACTTCTTCTTCCGCAAGATCGTCCGCGACAAGGGCCAGGCCCTGCAGCACGTCGCCGGCCAGATCCAGGAGTTCGCCAAGGACCTCGGCGGCTCGCTCGACGCCGAGCGGGAGCTGCTGGGCAAGGCGCTCGAGGACGTCCAGGGCATCCTCGGCCACATGATCGACGACCTCGTGAAGAGTGACCCGCGCACGGGCGGCGAGGTGACCAACCTCTACAAGGTCGGTCAGAACACGACGCGCCTGCTGCTGGCGGCCGGCGACCTCGTCGTCGGCTGGCTGCTCCTGCGCCAGGCCGAGGTCGCGCAGCGGGCCCTCGACGGCGGCGCCACCGGCAAGGACGCCGACTTCTACACCGGCAAGGTGGCCGCGGCCTCGTTCTACGCCAAGAACGTCCTGCCGAAGATCGCCGCCGAGCGTGCCATCGCCGAGGCCACCGACAACGACCTCATGGAGATCCCTGAGTCCGCGTTCTGACGAACCCTGCGCCGAAAGGGTCCGGACGCGGCCGACCCGTCCGAGCCCCCGCCGGTCACCGGCGGGGGCTCGCGTCGTCCGCGGGCCGGGTGCCTCAGCGTCGGTCCGCTGCGCCGGCGCGGGTCGACGCGTGCCGCTCGGCGTAGGCGCGTGCCTTGGCCCGGTTTCCGCAGACGGCCATGATGCACCAGCGCCGTCGGCCCGTCGGGTTGAGGAAGAGCCAGCCACACCCCTCGCCGGGGCACGCCGACACGGCGACGGACCCGTCCGCAGTGAGGAGGTCGGCCGCACTCAGGGCTGCGGCGTAGAGCGGCTCGTGCAGCCCGGCGTCGCGCGTGAACGCCCAGCGCACCCCGGCCGCCGTGCGCTCCAGGGCCTGGCACTGGCGTGCCTCAGCCGCGAGACCGCCCAAGCGACCCAGCGCAGCCGGGCCGGCCCCTCCGAGGACGAGGTCGTGGACGTCGGTGCGCAGCCGGTGCACCTCACGAAGGATCGCCCTGGCCCGGCTCGGGTGCGCCGCGGCGCCCCGCCGGAGACGGACCGTCGTCACCTCGTCGACGAGTCCGACCTCGCGGGCCCACACGGCGAGGTCGTCGTAGGAGGTGAGGTACTCCCCGCGGCGCCCGGTCGGCAGGTCCCAGCCGGCGCTCGTGTTGCACAGCTCGAGCGCCGGGTGGCCGGCGACCTGCGTCGGCAGCTCCCGGTCGTCGACGACGTACTTGAACACGACGGCAGTCTGACGCGTCGCGGCACGGCACGCCAACCGGTCTCAGGGGTACGACCGGTTAACAGCCGTCTTGCGGTCGGCGCAGGGCGGATGCCCGAGGAACGCGCGTCTCCCCCAGACGTGCGCGCCGGCCGCACGAGTGGGCACTGCTCGACGCACCCGTGGCGGATGCCCGCACTCCTGGGGCGGCGGACCTGCACGCATTGGGCGCAGG
>NZ_JBNDHY010000116.1:0-13790 GCF_056755315.1 Monashia sp. HAY1-2A | reverse complement strand
GCCCGGAGCCGATCACCGCGCTCATCACCGGCAACAACCGCATCACCCTCGCGGCACTCTTCGCGGTCCGGGACCTGCACGCCGACCTCTCGCTCGTCGGCTACGACGACTTCGAGCTCGCCGAGCTCATCGACCCGCCCGTGACGGTGGTCCACCAGGACCCGGCCGCCATGGGCCAGAAGGCGGCCCAGCAGCTGTTCGCCCGGCTGCTCGGCGACGAGTCCCCACCGCAGACCGTCGTCATGCCGACGCGTCTGATCGTCCGCGCGTCCGGCGTCCGCCGCGACGGCAACCGAGGAACCCACCGATGACCACCACCCAGCACCTCCGGCCGAGGCACCTGCCCGTCAACACGCCGCACCGGTTCTACCGCGGCGGCGAGCGCATCCTCGCCTTCCGTCGTCTCCCCGTGCCCGACGGCTTCGACGGCCACCGCCCGGAGGACTGGCTGGCCTCGACGACGCGCCTGTTCGCCGAGGGTGGCGGCGGCGTCACGCGGCTCGACGACGGCGCCGACCTGCCGAGCCTGCTCGAGGCCGACCCGCAGGAGTGGCTCGGCGCGGGGCACGTGGCGGCGTACGGCGTCGTCCCCGGCCTGCTGACCAAGCTGCTCGACAGCGGGGAGCGCCTGCCGGTCCACTCGCACCCGGACCGCGCCTTCGCCAAGGCCCACCTGCACTGCGACAACGGCAAGACCGAGGCCTGGATCGTCCTCGACTCCCAGCCCGGGGCCCGCGTGTGGCTCGGGTTCCGCGACGAGGTCTCCCCCGAGCGGCTCGCCGAGCTCGTCGAGGCCCAGGACGAGCAGCTGCTGGCCGCCCTCAACCCGCTCGAGGTGCGCCGCGGCGACGCGATCCTCGTGCCCGCGGGGCAGCCGCACGTCATCGGCGAGGGCGTCCTCGTCCTCGAGCTGCAGGAACCCACCGACCTGTCGGTCATGCTCGAGCACGAACGCTTCGGCCTCGAGGAGGAGCACGCCTTCCTCGGCCTCGAGCGCGGGCTCGCGCTGCAGAGCGTCGACCGGGGGCCCCTGGGCCCCGAGGCCCTCGCCGGCCTGCGACGACGGTGGTCCGACGTGGCCGGCGCCGGCGGCGCGCTCCCCGAGCAGGCCGACACCTTCTTCCGGGCGCAGGTCGTCCGGCCGACCGGCTCCGAGCCGGTCACCGTCGAGGCGGCGTTCGCCGTCACCGTCGTCGTCGACGGCCACGGGACCCTCGTGACCGGCGCCGACGACGGCGGCGGCGCATCGATGGACATCAGCAGGGGAGATGTCCTCCTCGTCCCCCACGGCGCGGGCCGCGTCCGCGTCGAGGGTGACGTCACCGTCATCCGGTGCATGCCGCCGGACGGCACTCCCGCCGCCTGACCGCGGCACCACAACGGGCCGGACCCGGAGGGGGCACCGGCAACGTACCGAGCGTCCGGACCACCAACCGGTCGGGGCGTCGGAACCAACAAGGAGGATCAATGCGCAACAGGGCTGTTGCAGCCGTCGCGATGGCGGGGGTCATGGCCGTCGCCCTCGCCGCCTGCGGGTCGGGCGCGACGAACGACACCGGCGGCGCCGGGTCCGGCGGTGGCGGCGCGAGCACGTCGCTCGCGACCAAGGCCGGCGGTGCCGGAGGTGACGTCGGCGTGTTCACGTGGTGGGCGGCCGGCTCGGAGAAGAAGGGTCTCGACGCGCTCGAGGCGCTCTTCAAGGAGAAGTACCCCAACGACAAGTTCGTCAACCTGGCCGTCGCCGGTGGCGCGGGCTCGAACGCGAAGGCCAAGCTCGCGTCCGACCTGCAGAACAACCAGCCACCGGACTCGTTCCAGGGCCACGCCGGCGCCGAGCTGGCCGACTACATCGACGCCGACCAGATCGAGCCGGTCAACGACGTCATCACGGCGCTCGGTGGCGAGTCGGTCTTCCCGAAGAACCTGCTCGACCGGCTCACTGTCGACGGCAAGATCTACTCCGTGCCCTCGAACATCCACCGGGCCAACGTCGTGTGGGCCAACGTCGCGGTGCTGAAGAAGGCCGGCGTCAACCAGCCGCCGAAGGACATCAAGTCCTGGATCGCCGACATGGACAAGGTCAAGGCCTCGGGCGTCTCGACGCCGCTGTCGGTCTCGGGCACGTGGACCCAGGTCCAGCTGTTCGAGAACGTCCTCATCGCCGACCTCGGCGCGGACAAGTACAACGGCCTGTTCACCGGCGACACCAAGTGGGACTCGGCGGAGGTCAAGGCGGCAGCGGCCGACTACAAGAAGCTGCTGACGTACACGAACACGGCCTCCGACGGTGACGACTGGCCGGTCGCGACCGACATGGTCATCGACGGCAAGGCCGCCTACAACGTCATGGGCGACTGGGCCGTGGCGGAGTTCGCGGACAAGGGCAAGAAGCAGGACCAGGACTGGACGTGGTTCCCGACCCCGGGCACCGACGGCGTCTTCGACTTCCTCGCCGACTCCTTCACGCTCCCCAAGGGCGCGAAGAACCCCGGCGGCACGAAGGACTGGCTCATGCTCATCGGCTCGGCCGAGGGCCAGAAGGCCTTCAACCTGGCCAAGGGCTCGATCCCGGCGCGCACCGACGTGCCCAAGGACGGCTTCCCGCCGTACCAGCAGGCCGCGATGGACGCCTTCAAGTCCAACACCATCGTCTCGTCGATCGCGCACGGCGCCGCCGTGTCGCTCGCGTGGAACGCGGACATCAGCACCGCGATCAGCAAGTTCTACGGGAGCCGGGACGACGCGACCCTCGTGAGCGACCTGGCGGCCGCCGCGAAGAAGAACCTCGGCTGACGCCGCACCCGTGCTCGTCGGCTGACGCCGGTGCGGCCGGCGCGGGTCGCCCTCCCCTCGGGGCGGGTGCCCGCGCCGGCCGGCCGGCCACCTCCAGCGCCCTACCCTTCCCAGCAAGGACCTTCCATGCGCAAGACCAAGGACTGGCTGCCGGGGTTCCTCCTCGTGCTGCCGTCGATCATCCTCGTCGGGGTCTTCGTCTACTGGCTCATCGGTCGCAACGTCGCGACGTCGCTGGACCGGACGGTGACCCGAGCCAGCAAGCGCGTCACCAACCCGGGTGGCCTCGAGAACTACTCGAAGCTGCTCGGCAGTGACGACTACAAGCACGCCCTGTTCAACCTGCTCGTCCTGACCGTCGTCTTCGTCGCCGGCACCATGCTCTTCGGCCTCCTGTGGGCCGTGCTCCTCGAGAAGGGTGTGCGCGCCGAGGGCATCTTCCGGTCGGTGTACCTGCTGCCGATGGCGATCTCGTTCATCGCGGCCGGCGTCGTGTGGCGCTGGCTGCTCTCGCCCGGCAAGGGCGACCAGGCCGTGGGCCTCAACCAGCTGCTCGCGATGCTCGGGCTCGAACGGTTCCAGAGCGCGTGGTGGCAGTCCTCCAGCGCGTTCTCGATGGCGGCGATGGCGATCCCGGCCATCTGGCAGCTGTCCGGGTACGTCATGGCCCTGTTCCTCGCCGGCTTCCGCGGCATCAGCGAGGACCAGCGCGAGGCCGCCCGCATCGACGGCGCCAGCGAGTGGAAGCTCTACCGCCACGTGCTGTTCCCGCAGCTGTCGCCGATCGCGCTGTCGGCGCTCATCATCATCGGCCACATGTCGATGAAGATGTTCGACCTCATCTACGCCATCGCGGGCCAGAACTCGTACAAGGCCTCGGTGCCGGCCACGATGATGTGGACCCAGATGTTCCAGCAGAACAACCCGACCGCCGCCGCGGTCAACGCCACGATCCTGCTGCTGCTCGTCGCCGTCGTCGTCGTGCCCTACCTCATCTACACGAACAAGACGGAGAAGGAGACGCGGGGATGACCGCCACGACGAACGAGATCGCGCCGGCCCCTCCCGGCGCACGCGGTGGCACCGTCGGTGAACCCATCCCGTCACGACGCTCGACGGGCCGGGCGCCCGGGACCGAGGGCACGGCGTGGGGGCGGACCGTCCGCTACGGCCTGCTGCTGCTGTTCCTCATCGCGATCCTGCTGCCGCTGTACGTGCTGCTCGTCACGAGCTTCAAGCGCAGCGCGGACGTCACGGCCAGCCAGGCGTGGTCGCTGCCGACGACCCTGTCGGTCGAGGGCTGGTCCTCGGCGTGGGCGGCCCTGTCGCCGCCGCTGTTCCGCTCCGTCATCCTCGCCGTGTCGGTCGCCGTGCTGTCCTCGGCCCTCGGCTCGGTCAACGGGTTCGTCTTCTCCAAGTGGCGCTTCCCGGGTGCGACCGTCGTCTTCACGCTGTTCCTGTTCGGGATGTTCATCCCCTACCAGGCGGTCATGATCCCGCTGCAGGGCATGCTCCTCGACGTGCAGGCCACGCCGGGCTTCTCCTGGTTCGACGGCATCGCCAAGCTCATCGCGGTCCACGTCATCTTCGGCATCCCGATCTGCACGCTCATCTTCCGCAACTACTACGCGACGGCCCTGCCGAGCGAGATCCTCGAGGCGGCCAAGGTCGACGGCGCGGGCCTGTTCCGCACGTTCTTCTCGGTCGTCCTGCCGATCTCGGTGCCCGGCTTCGTCGTGACCATGATCTGGCAGTTCACCTCGGCGTGGAACGACTTCCTCTTCGCGCTGTTCCTCACCAACCGCAACAACGGCCCGGTGACCTACGCGCTCAACGAGCTCGCCGGTGGCCAGAACCCGAGCTACCCGCAGATCATGGCCGGCGTGCTCCTCGCGTCGCTGCCCACCCTGCTCGTCTACATCCTGCTCGGCCGGTACTTCATCGGCGGCCTCATGAGCGGCTCGGTCAAGTAGGAGCACCGCCGTCCCCCGACCCGGCGAGAACGGCGCGGCCCCCGAGGGGACCGCGCCGTTCGACGTCCGTAACGGGCGTGCCCGGCGTGCCGCGTGCGCGTCAGTCCTTGGTGCGGCGGGCGTAGGCGCGGATCGCGAGGGGCGCGACGACGGCCGTGATGAGCAGTGACCACCCGACCGACACGACGACGGCGTGCTGCAGGGGCCACGACGCGCTCGGCGGCGCCGGCGGGACGTTGCCCCACAGCTCGCGCATCGCCTGCACGAGCGAGCTGATCGGGTTCCACTCGGCCACCGAGCGAAGCCACGGCACCATCGCCTCGGTCGGGGCGAAGGTGTTGGCGAGGAACGTGATCGGGAACATCGTCGTGAACATGAGGCCGTTGACGGCCTCGACCGAGCGCATCGCCGAGCCGACGAGGATGCCGATCCAGATCATCGAGAACCCGAAGAGCAGCAGCAGCGCGAAGGCGAGCACGGCGTGCCCCACCCCGTCGCGGATGCGCCAGCCGATGACGAGCCCCGTCATCGACATGACGAAGATGCCGATGCTCGAGTGGATGATGCCGTAGACGCTGCGCCCGACGAGCACCGAGGCGCGTGAGATCGGCAGCGACCGGAACCGGTCGATGATGCCCTTCTCGAGGTCCATGTTGAGGCCGTTGGCGACGATGAACGAGGAGAAGGCCATCGTCTGCGCCATGATCCCGGGCAGCAGCCACTCGCGGTAGGACCCGCTGTCGGTGCGGATCGAGCCGCCGAAGACGAACGCGAACAGCACGACGAACATGATCGGCTGGATCGTGACGTCGGTGAGCATCTCGGGCTGGCGCCTCGTGTGCTTGAGGTTGCGCCAGACCATCATCCGGACCTGGTGCGCGAGGCCGGGCGGATGCAGCCGCGGCACGGCCGCCCGGGAGGGCAGGGTCGTCGTCGTGGTGGTGGACGACTGGGTCACAGCGGTTCCCCCTTCTCGGCGGTCGGGCCGCCGTCGGCGTCGGCATCGGCGTCGGCGTCCTGCTCGGCGCGATGGCCGGTGAGGCGCAGGAAGACGTCGTCGAGGCTCGGGCGCTTGAGACCGAGGTCGTCGAGGACGATCTGGCTGCGGTCGAACAAGGCCGCGACCCGCGTCATGTCGGCCAGGCCCTCGGCCGGTGCCGTGAGCTGCCGCGCGGCGGCGTCGACGTGCACCTCGCTGACGTGCGAGGCGAGCAGGGCGCGTGCCTCCTCGAGCTGGTCGGCGTGCGACACGGTCAGGACGATGGCCGCCTGGCCGGACTGGTCCTTGAGCTCGAGCGGCGTGCCCTCGGCGATGACGCGGCCGTGGTCGATGACCACGATGCGGTCGGCGAGCTGGTCGGCCTCCTCGAGGTACTGGGTGGTGAGCAGCAGCGTCGTGCCGTCGGCGACGAGGCCGCGCAGGACCTCCCACAGCTCGACGCGGCTGCGCGGGTCGAGGCCGGTCGTGGGCTCGTCCAGGAAGAGCACCGGCGGCGCGGCGATGAGGCTGACGGCGAGGTCGAGGCGGCGTCGCATGCCGCCGCTGTACTCCTTGACGACCTTGTCGCCGGCGTCGGAGAGCGAGAACCGCTCGAGCAGCTCGTCGGACAGGCGCCGCACGTCCGGGCGGCCGAGGCCGTAGAGCGAACCGATGAGCCGCAGGTTCTCGCGGCCGGTCAGCATCTCGTCGACGGTGGCGGCCTGGCCGGTCAGGCCCATGCTGCGGCGGACGGCCTCGGGCTCGGTGCGCACGTCGTGGCCGGCGACCCGGGCCGTGCCGCTCGTCGGGGCGGTCAGGGTCGTCATCATGCGGACCGTGGTGGTCTTGCCGGCCCCGTTGGGGCCGAGCAGACCCAGGACGGTGCCCTGCGGAACGGTGAAGGAGACGTCGTCGACGGCGGTCATGTCGTCGAAGCGCTTGACGAGGTGCTCGGCCTCGATGGCCGGAGCCCCGCTGTGGTGAGAATGACGAGGTGGACGGTCGGTGTCGGCGAGGGTCATGTGAGGGGCTCCCGAGTGGTTGGTGACGGGACCGACGGTAGGCCCCGACACCGACAGCCTAGGGCGGGAGTGGACGGCGTCAACATGTTTCCTGCCGACCGCTGCCCACCCCTGCCGACCGCCGTTTCGCCGTAGGCGTACGTCGAGCGCTCGGTCCCGGGCGGCTGCGGATGCGACGCTGGCAGCAGGCGTCGCCGCCACGGCACCGACGACAGGAGACCGCGATGACCACACGACCCGGACGACCCGCACGGCCCGTCGCCGGCGCCCGTCCCAGCGACGCGGCCACCACCGGCCCCGGCCGGCCCCGCCCACGTCGCCGCACGCCCCTGCTGCGCGACGTCTACGGCGGCCTCATCCGCGGCCTGCGCCTCCGGCAGGGTCGGACCCTGGCCGAGGTGGCGGGTGAGGCCGGCATCTCGGTCGCCTACCTCTCCGAGGTCGAGCGCGGCCTCAAGGAACCGTCCTCGGAGGTCCTCGACGCCGTGTGCCGCGCCCTCGGCTCGAGCATCACCCACCTCATCGGGGCGGCGCACCGACAGCTGCTCGACCTCACCGCCGAGACGACCGTGGCGCCGGTCCTCGACCTCACCAACCGCATCGAGCACCAGCGCGCCGACGCCGCGCCGCTGGCGCCGGCGCGTCCCCCGGCCAGCGGCACCCGGGCCTCGTTCGTCCTCGCGTCCTGAGCCCGGGCGCGGCCGGCCCGCTCGCCGGTCGGGTCAGCCCGCCGGTGCCAGGCGGGCCTCCTCGGCCCGTTCGACGACGCCGTCGACGAGGCCGAACTCGACGGCCTCGGTCGCGGTGAGCACCTTGTCGCGGTCGGTGTCGACGCGCAGCTGCTCGACGGACCGGCCGGTGTGCCGGCTCAGCACGTCCTCCACCTGCGAGCGGACGCGGAGCAGCTCGTCGGCCTGCAGCGCGAGGTCGCTGACCGTCCCCTGCCCCCCGGCGGAGGGCTGGTGCAGCAGGACCCTCGAGTGCTTGAGGGCGAACCGGCGACCCGGCTCGCCCGCGGCGAGGAGGACGGCCGCCGCCGAGGCGGCCTGGCCGAGGCAGTACGTCGCGACCGGCGTCGGCACGAACTGCATCGTGTCGTAGATGGCCATGAGCGAGGTGAACGAGCCCCCGGGGCTGTTGATGTAGAGCGCGGTCTCGCGCTCGGGGGCGACGTCCGCGAGGTGGAGCAGCTGGGCCATGACGACGTTGGCGACGCCGTCGTCGATCTCGGTGCCCACGAAGATGATCCGCTCCTGGAGCAGCCGGCTGTAGATGTCGAAGCTGCGCTCGCCGGCCGGGGTGCGCTCGACGACGTAGGGGATCGTGTAGCTGCTCATCGCAGGCCCACCTTCCGCTCCACGCCCTGGGGCCGGACGTCGGACAGCGACGCGACGACGTGGTCGACGATGCCGTACGCGGCGGCCTCCTCGGCGCTGAACCACCGGTCGCGCTCGCTGTCGTGGGTGATCTGCTCGACGCTCTGGCCGGTGTGCTCGGCCTGCAGCTCGTTGACGCGGCGCTTGACGGCCTTGAGGTTGTTGGCCTGCACGTCGACGTCGGCCGCGGTGCCCTGGATGCCGGCCGACGGCTGGTGCATCATGACCCGCGCGTTGGGCAGCGCGAACCGCTTGCCGGGAGTCCCGGCCCCCAGCAGGAACTGCCCCATCGACGCGGCGAACCCGAGGGCGAGGGTGGACACGTCGTTGGGGATCACGCGCATCGTGTCGTAGATCGCCAGGCCGGCCGTGACCGAACCCCCGGGACTGTTGATGTAGAGGCTGATGTCGGCGCGTGGGTCGCGGGCGGACAGGAGCAGGAGCTGGGCCGTGATCCGGTTGGCGATGGGGTCGTCGACCTCCGCCCCGAGGACGATGATCCGCTGGTGGAGCAGCTGCATCGACAGCTGGTCGTCCAGGGCTGCTGGTGCGAGTGTGTCGGTCATGCCACCAGCGTGGGCCCCGTCGCCGCGGACTGCGGCACGACTCTGCCGCAGGCGGATTCGCCTGCGGCAGAGCGGCGCGGTCATCGCACGAGGAACGCGAGCAACGCCTCGTTGAACTCCTGCGCGTGGCTGGTGTTGAAGCCGTGCGGCGCGTCCGGCACCGCGATGAGGGTCGAGTGCGGGATCGCGGCCGCCGTCCGCCGGCCGGACCCGCCGAACGGGACGGTCGCGTCACCCTCGCCGTGCAGGACGAGCGTCGGCACGGTGACGGCGGCGAGGTCCGGGCGGAAGTCGGTCGTGGCCCAGGCCCGCATCGCCTCGAGGGCGCCGTGCTCGTCCGAGAGCCGGCACTGGTCGAGCGCGGTCCGGAGCACGTCCTCGCCCACGGTGAGCTCGCCGTCGACGGAGAAGAAGCCGGTCATGAACGTCCGGAAGAACGCGTCGCGGTCGCGCTGGTACCCCTCCTCGAGCTCGGCCGCCAGGTCGCGGGTCAGCGGCCCGTCGGGGTTGTCCGGTCCCCGCAGGAGGTAGGGCGTGACGGCGGCGGCGAGGACGACGCTCTGCACGCGCTCGGTCCCGTGGCGCGAGAGGTAGCGAGCCACCTCGCCGCCGCCCATCGAGAACCCGACGAGCGTCACGTCCCGCAGGTCGAGGGCCTCCAGGACGCCGTGGAGGTCGTCGGCGAAGGTGTCGTAGTCGTAGCCACCGCGCGGCTTGTCGCTGCGGCCGAAGCCCCTGCGGTCGTACGCGACGACGCGGAACCCGGCTCCCGTCAGGGCCGGCACCTGCTCGGACCACGAGTCCGCGTCGAGCGGCCAGCCGTGGAGCAGGACGACGGGTCGGCCGTCGCCGTCGGAGTCCTGCACGTGCAGCCTCGCGTCGCCGGCCGGCCCGGTCCCGGTGGCGTCGGTCATGGTGCTCCTTCGGTCCGGACGGGTGCCTCCGACGTGGTTCGTACCCACTCGTGCACCGGAGACGTGGGGCCGCGACCGACGCGACGGTAGGTTTCGGTCCATGGAAGCCGACGTCGTCGTCGTGGGAGCCGGCCTGGCCGGCCTCGTCACCACCGCGGAGCTCGCGAGGGCGGGCAAGCGGGTGGTCCTGGTGGACCAGGAGGGCGAGCAGTCCCTCGGGGGCCAGGCCTTCTGGAGCTTCGGGGGCCTGTTCCTCGTCGACTCGCCGGAGCAACGCCGCCTGGGCATCAAGGACGGCCTCGAGCTCGCGACGCAGGACTGGATGGGGTCGGCCCAGTTCGACCGCGACGAGGACTTCTGGCCGCGCAAGTGGGCCGAGGCGTACCTGCACTTCGCCGCCGGCGAGAAGCGGTCGTGGCTGCACGACCTCGGCCACCGCCTCTTCCCCGTCGTCGGCTGGGCCGAGCGTGGTGACGGCCGGGCCGAGGGCCACGGCAACTCGGTCCCCCGCTTCCACGTCACGTGGGGCACCGGCCCCGGCGTCGTCGAGCCGTTCGAGCGCGGGGTGCGGGCCGGGGTCGCGGCCGGGCGCGTCACGCTGGCCTTCCGGCACCGCGTCGACGAGCTCGTCTCGTCCGGTGGGGTCGTGTCCGGCGTCCGCGGGGCCGTCCTCGCCCCGGACGACGCGCCGCGCGGGCGGCCGACGAACCGCGACGTCGTCGGCGAGTTCGAGATCACCGCCCAGGCGGTCGTCGTGACGAGCGGGGGCATCGGCGGCGACCACGACCTCGTCCGCAAGGCCTGGCCCGAGCGCCTGGGTGCCCCGCCGCGGCACATGGTGGCCGGCGTCCCGGCGCACGTCGACGGCCGGATGCTCGGCATCACTGAGGCGGCCGGCGGCCGCGTCATCAACCCGGACCGGATGTGGCACTACACCGAGGGCCTGCGCAACTGGGACCCGATCTGGGACGACCACGGCATCCGGGTCCTGCCCGGGCCCTCCTCCCTCTGGCTGGACGCGACCGGTCGACGGTTCCCGGCGCCGTACTTCCCCGGCTTCGACACGCTCGGCACGCTCGGCCACATCATGCGCTCGGGGCACGACTACTCGTGGTTCGTCCTGACCCAGAAGATCATCGAGAAGGAGTTCGCCCTGTCCGGCTCCGAGCAGAACCCCGACCTCACGGGCAAGGACGTCCGTCAGGTGCTCGGACGCGTCCGCGCCGGGGCGCCGGGGCCGGTCGAGGCGTTCAAGCGGCACGGCGAGGACTTCGTCGTGGCCGACACCCTCGGTGAGCTCGTCCGTGGCATGAACGCCCTGACCGGCGAGGACCTCGTCGACGAGGACCGGTTGCGAGCCACCGTCGTCGCCCGCGACAACGAGGTCACCAACGACTTCGGCAAGGACGCCCAGGTCACGGCGATCCGGGGCGCGCGCCGCTACCGCGGCGACCGGCTGATCCGCGTTGCGACGCCGCACCGGATCCTCGACCCGAAGGCGGGCCCGCTCATCGCCGTGCGGCTCAACATCCTGACGCGCAAGACCCTCGGCGGGCTCGAGACCGACCTGGCCGGACGGGTCATGCGCGCCGGCGGGGAGCCGCTTCCCGGCGTCTACGCCGCCGGCGAGGTGGCCGGCTTCGGTGGGGGCGGGATGCACGGGTACAACTCGCTCGAGGGCACGTTCCTCGGGGGCTGCCTCTTCAGCGGGCGCACCGTCGGACGCTCCGTCGCCGCGGCCCTCTGAGCCGCGGACGCCGCTGGCCCAAAGCGACCCCAGCCCTTATCTTTAGCCCGTGAACCCAGTGCAGGCATCTCCCGGCTCGCAGGCCTCACTGCGAGAAGCCAACCGCCTGCGCGTCCTCGAGGCGCTGCGCGACCACGGTGCGATGACGCAGGTCGAGATCGCCGGGTCGACGGGGCTGTCGCCGGCCACCGTCTCGAACATGGTCAAGGAGCTGGACGCCGCGGGGGCCGTCGAGCTGGCCCCGAGCATCCGCAACGGCCGCCGCGCCGTCCTCGTCTCGCTCGCGACCGGCAACACGCTGCTCGCGGGCATCGCCTTCGGCGACCGCGACGTGCGGGTCGCCGTGGCCACCGGACCCCGCGACGTCGTCGGTCGCCAGCGCATGCCGCTGCCGTCGAACCACAAGGCCGACGAGGGCATGGAGCGCGCCTCCCGCCTCCTTGCCGACCTCGTCGAGAAGGCCGGCAAGACGATGCCGGACATCAGGGCGGTGGGCGTCGGCATCCCGGCGCCCGTCGACAGCGTCACGGGTCAGGTCGGGTCCGAGAGCATCCTGCCGGGGTGGCGCGGCGTCGAGGTCGCGGACGAGATGAGCGGTCGCATCGGGGCGCCCGTGTCGGTCGACAACACGGCCAACCTCGGTGCCCTCGGTGAGCTGAGATGCGGTGCGCTGCAAGGGGTTTCGGACGGCGTGTTCATCAAGCTGTCGTACGGCGTGGGAGCCGGCCTCGTGCTCGGCGGCGACCTCTTCCGCGGGCACGCAGGCACGGCGGGCGAGATCGGCCACCTCACGATCGACGAGAACGGTCCGATCTGCCGGTGCGGCAACCGCGGCTGCCTCGAGACGTTCATCGGGTCGGCGGCGCTCACGGAGGCCCTGGCCGCCTCGCACGGGCGGCTGACCCTGCGCGACCTCGTGGCCCGGGCGATCGACGGCGACCCGGGCTGCCGTCGCGTCCTCGACGACGCCGGTCGGCACCTCGGGGTGGCGGTGGCGGGCCTCGTCAACCTGCTCAACCCTCAGGTCATCGTGCTCGGTGGCCAGCTCTCGGCGGTCGGGAACCTCATCGCCGAGCCGATGCGTCGGGAGGTCGAGCGCAGTGCCATCCCGAGCGCGGCGGCCTCGCTCGAGGTGCGCCGCTCGGAGCTCGACACCGATGCCGACGTCGTCGGCGCCATCGTCGCAGCGGAGACGCTGCTGGCGTCCCGCCAGGGACTCTTGGTCACAATTACGTCCACGCCTTGAATTCAAGGCTTGACGTCAACCGGGTCGCCACGCTGTACTCGTGTCCGGCCGCACCATGGAGGTTGCCGGCGCAAGAACAAGGGAGTTCCACAAGATGCGTGCTCGCTCGACCCGTCTGGCCGGCCTCGTCCTCGCCGCCGGCCTCGGCATCACCTCGCTCGCCGCGTGCGGCGGCTCCGGCAGCGGCTCGAACGCCGGCAGCAGCGGCGGGGCCGCCGGCAGCGGTGGCGGTGGCGGGAAGAAGATCGCCCTGCTGCTGCCCGAGTCCAAGACCACCCGTTACGAGACCTTCGACCGGCCGCTCTTCGAGGCCGCCGTCAAGGCGTCGTGCGCGGACTGCCAGGTCATCTACAGCAACGCCGACCAGGACGCGAGCAAGCAGCAGCAGCAGGCCGAGGCCGCGCTGACGCAGGGCGCCTCGGTCCTCGTGCTCGACCCCGTCGACGGCAAGGCCGCGGCGTCCGTCGTCGCCAGCGCCAAGAGCAGCGGCGTCCCCGTCGTCGCCTACGACCGGTTCATCGACGGCGCCGACTACTACGTCTCGTTCGACAACGAGACCGTCGGCAAGCTGCAGGCCCAGACCCTCGTCGACCTGGTCAAGAAGGGCGGCAAGACCACCGGTGACCTCGTCATGATCAACGGATCGCCGACCGACCCCAACGCCGCCGACTTCAAGAAGGGCGCCCACAGCGTCATCGACGGCAGCGGCTTCAAGGTCGCCGCCGAGTACGACACCCCGGACTGGAGCCCCGACAAGGCCCAGCAGTGGATGGAGGGGCAGATCGCCGCGGTCAAGGGCAGCCTCGTCGGGGTCTACGCGGCCAACGACGGTACCGCCGGCGGCGCCATCGCGGCCCTCAAGGGTGGCGGCGTCAACCCGCTGCCGCCGGTGACCGGCCAGGACTCCGAGCTCGCCGCCATCCAGCGCATCCTGTCCGGCGACCAGGCCATGACGATCTACAAGCCGATCAAGCCCGAGGCCGAGGCCGCCGCCAAGGCCGCCCTCGCCCTGGCCGCCAAGGAGACGCCGGAGAAGTCCGGCGACTTCAAGGGCATCGCGGCCACGATCCTCGACCCGATCGCCGTCACCAAGGACAAGATCAAGGACACCGTCGTCAAGGACGGCATCTACAAGACCTGTCTCTTATACACATCTGACGCTGCCGACGACGGA
>NZ_JBNDHY010000115.1:0-13953 GCF_056755315.1 Monashia sp. HAY1-2A | reverse complement strand
CCGAGTACTTCGTGACGCAGTCACGGCGGCAGCAGCTGTCGAGTGTCCGGGCTGGGGTGCTGGCGCAGAGCAGGCACGGAACGGTCGGCGCTGTCGCGCTGGACCTGGCCGGGCGAGTGGCTGCCGCGACGTCCACGGGCGGCATCGTCAACCAGCACCGAGGACGCGTCGGCGACACGCCGGTCGTCGGGGCCGGGACCTATGCCCGGGACGGAGTCGTCGCGGTCTCCTGCACCGGCGAGGGCGAGGCCTTCATCGAGGGAGCCGTCGCCCACGACATCTACGCACGGATGCGGTACGCCGGTGCGGCGCTCCCCGATGCCGTTCGGGCGACCATCGACACCGAGCTCAACGGCCGGGGCGCGAACGGAGGCCTCGTCGCGGTCGGCGCGGACGGCCGGGTCGTCGTGGCGCACAACTCGCCGGCCATGTTCGCCGCGTGCGAAGAGGCCGGCGAGCTGGTGACGCTGACGTGAGGACGACGCCGTGATCCGGATCAGGAACGAGATCTTCGCTCGCATGGAGCAGCTTGCTCCGTCCGAGCGCAAGGTGGCGCGCACCCTGCTCGCCGACTACCCCAGCGCCGGGCTGGCCAGTGCCAACGCCCTCGCCAAGGCAGCGGGCACGAGCGCCCCGACGGTGCTTCGCCTGGTGGCACGTCTGGGGATCGGGAGCTACGCCGAC
This sequence comes from Monashia sp. HAY1-2A, assembly GCF_056755315.1. NCBI lineage: Bacteria > Bacillati > Actinomycetota > Actinomycetes > Micrococcales > Intrasporangiaceae > Intrasporangium > Monashia sp. HAY1-2A. The sequence continues at coordinate 13,269 of NZ_JBNDHY010000115.1, read as the reverse complement.
TTCCAGAAGCACCTGCGCGAGGAGCTCATGCACGAGCTGCGTGCTCCCGTCCACCGCGCCGAGCGGGAGGCCGAGCGCGGCGGTGACGTGACCGACTTCGGGCGCATGGTCACGCAACGGGTCGAGCTCGTGGACGCCCTTCGCTCCACGGTGGTTCCCGGCGAGTTCGACCGGGCGGCAAGGTTGCTGGCCGGAGAGGCACGCACCGTCCTCATCGCCGGTGGCTACTTCTCGCGGTTCGTCGCCGAGATCCTGGCCCGTCAGCTCGACCACATCATCCCCAACGTGTACTTCCTGGCCGACCCGCTCGGCTACGACGTGGGCAAGCTCCACGCCGCACGCAGGAGCACGGTCGTCGTGCTCTTCGACCTGCGCCGCTACCAGCAGCCGGCCCAGCATGTGGCGGCAATGGCGAAGCGGGCGAACGCGTCCCTGGTCGTAGTCACCGACGAGGGTCTGTCACCGGCCGCCGGGGACGCCGACGTCGTGCTGACCGTGCCGGTCGGCGGGATCCCCTACGACTCCTTCGCGGCCCTCATGGTGCTCGTCGAAGCCCTCGTCGAGTCGGTGTTCGTCCGGACCGGACCCAAGGGAATCGACCGGATGAAGCTGTGGGAAGAACGATCACTCATCCAGTACGCAGCCGTGGCCGATCGCCGGCCGGAGGAGGAAGCATGATGCAGCCCAACGACGCCGCGGCCACGCGGGCTCCCCTGACGGCTCTGCCGCGCGAGACATCCCAGCAACGCGCGCCGATGGTCAGCCTCAAGGGCGTGGACAAGCACTTCGGTGACCTCCACGTGCTCCGCGACGTCGACCTGACCGTCATGCCGGGAGAGGTGATCGTCGTCGTGGGGCCTTCCGGGTCGGGCAAGTCGACGCTCTGCCGGACGATCAACAGGCTCGAGACCATCGACGCCGGCGAGATCCACGTCGACGGGCGCGCCCTCGCATCCGAGGGCCCCGCGCTGGCGCAGTTGCGATCGGACGTCGGCATGGTCTTCCAGTCGTTCAACCTCTTCGCCCACCGCACGATCCTCGACAACGTCACGCTGGCGCCGATCAAGGTGCGCCGACTCAAGCGGAAGGACGCCGAAGCCGAGGCGATGGAGCTCCTGGAGCGGGTCGGCATCGCGCAGAAGGCCCACGCCTACCCGGCCGAGCTCTCCGGAGGACAGCAGCAGCGGGCGGCGATCGCCCGGGCCCTGGCCATGCGGCCCAAGGTCATGCTGTTCGACGAACCGACCTCCGCGCTCGACCCCGAGATGGTCAACGAGGTGCTGAACGTCATGACCTCCTTGGCCAGCGAGGGGATGACGATGGTCGTCGTCACGCACGAGATGGGCTTCGCCCGCCGCGCCGCCGACCGCGTCGTCTTCATGGACCACGGACAGGTCGTCGAGCAGGACACGCCTGCTGCGTTCTTCGACGCCCCCAAGACCGAACGGGCGCGCTCGTTCCTCGCCTCCGTGCTCTCCCACTGACCCGGCTCCGACGCCCCCTCCCCACGCCTCCGACGGCGACCTTCTTCGAGGAAACCCACTGAAAGGTACCCACATGTTCAGCGATGCCGTTGTCCGCCGGCGCACCGCCGTTGCCGGTCTGTTCACCTCCGTCGCCCTGGCCCTCAGCGCGTGCTCCACCGCTCCCGTCAACATTCCCGGTGGTGACGGTCCGGGCAGCGCCAGCAGCAGCGACCAGCTGGTCGGCAAGGCACCGGTCGCGGCCGGCGACCTGATCATCCCTGGCTCGACCATGGAGAAGATCAAGAAGCGCGGCAAGCTCGTCGTCGCCACCGCCCTCGATGCACCGCTGGTCTCCCAGCAGGATCCAGCCGACCCTCAGAAGGTCGAGGGCTTCGATGCGGACCTCGCCAAGATGCTCGCCGTCTACATCCTCGGCAAGCCGAACGTCGAATGGGTTCCCTCGGCAGCCGAGACCCGGGAGGCCCTCCTGGCCAACGGCACCGTCGACGCCGTCTTCTCCACGTACACGATCACCACCAAGCGTGCGGAGCAGATCAGCTTCGCCGGCCCGTACTTCATGTCCGGCCTCGCTGTCGCGGTGAAGTCCGACAACACGAGCATCAAGGGCATCGAGGACCTGGACGGGAAGAACGTCATCGTGCAGACGGGGACGCCCTCGGTCGCCAAGGTTCCGGAGAAGCAGCCCGGCGCGAAGCTCTTGCCGTTCGCCACCACCCCGCAAGGTGTCCACGCCCTCATCCAGGGCCGCGGCGACGCGTACGTCCAGGACTACGTCCTGCTCGCCAGCCAGTCGGCGAGCAACAAGAACATCAAGGTCGTCGGCGCCCCCTTCACCGAGGAGCCCTACGGAATCGGCTTGAAGCACAACGACGCCGCGTTCAAGACTTTCGTCAACACCTGGTTGACGACGATCGAGAAGCAGGGGCTCTGGGCGCAGGTCTGGAAGACGACGCTCGGCTCGGTCGGCGACTCCCCTGCCCCGACACCGCCGGCCATCGGGTCCGTGCCCGGTTCCTGACCGGCGACTCGGCAACAGCGCCAGGAGTAGATCCGGATGAGTATCGCGATCGACCATGTCGAGCCCCTTCTGGAGGGGCTGGGACTGACCCTTCTCATGACCGTGCTCGCGGGTGCTGCGTCCCTGATCCTGGGGGTGCTCATCACCGTCGCGCGGATCAGCCCGATCCCGCCGCTCAGGGCGGCAGCTTTGGCGTACGTCCAGTTCTTCGTCAACGTTCCGCTCCTGGCGCTGTTGATCCTGGCCGTCTTCGCGCTGCCTGACGCGGGGCTGATCCTCCCCGTCATCCCCACGGTGGTCATCGTGCTGGCCGTCTACGAAGCCGCCTACGTCGCCGAGGCGATCCGGAGCGGGGTCAACACCGTGACGCGCGGCCAGATCGAGGCGGCGCGGGCACTCGGGCTGACGCTGATCCAGTCGCTGCGGTGGGTGATCGTGCCCCAGGCCTTCCGGTCCGCCGTCCAGCCGCTGGGCAACATCATGATCGCCCTGGCCATGAACACCTCCCTCGCGGCCGTCGTCGGAGTTCTCGACCTGACCGCCCAGATCAACAGCATCAACCTCGTCTACGCCCAGCCCGTCCTCTTCTACACCGCCGGCGGCCTCGTCTACATGGCGATCGCCCTGGCCATCGGCCTGGCAACCGGGCGGATCGAACGCAAGGTGGCGATCATCCGATGAGTTTCATCTACGACGAACCGGGCCCGCGGACCCGCCGTAACGTGCGCATCGCCTCGGCCATCAGCGTGCTTGGACTGCTGGCGTTGGCGGGAGTCGGCCTGTGGCAGTTCGGTTCCCACGACCAGCTCAACCCGCAGCGGTGGGCGGCGTTCACGCAGTGGGTCGTCTGGCAGTACCTGCTGACCGGGCTGGTCGGCACCCTCAAGGTCGCCGGCACCGTGGCGGTCCTCGGCTCCGTGCTCGGCACCTTCTTGGCCCTGGGGCGACTGAGTCGGGTGCCCCCTCTGCGCTGGCTGTGCGCCTCCTACATCGAGGTCGCGAGGACGGTGCCCGTCCTGCTGCTGATCTACCTGATGCTCTTCGGGCTGCCCCAGCTGGGGGTCAACGTACCGACGATGTGGAAGCTGGCCATTCCGCTGACCTTCGTGACCGCGGCCGTCTTCGCCGAGATCGTCCGCGCCGGCATCACCGGACTGCCGTCGGGGCAGGCCGAGGCCGCACACAGCCTGGGCCTACGGCAGTCCCAGACCATGCGCCTGGTCATCCTGCCCCAAGCCCTGCGCAACGTCGCCCCCTCGCTGATGACACAGTTCGTGAGCCTGCTCAAGGACACGACGCTCGGCTACATCGTGGCCTACACCGAGCTGCTCTACCGGGGCCAGCTGCTCACCTCGTACATCAACCAGCTGATCCCCACCTACATCGTCGTCGCCTTCATCTACCTCGTCGTCAGTGGCAGCCTCACCGCGCTCGCGACTCGCCTGCAGAAGCGGACCACCCGCAAGCCTGAAGGCCTGCCCGCGCTTCCTGCCATCCCCGTACCGGAGGAACGCGTCAAGTGAGAAGGGTCGGAAGCCCCGCGCCTCGCGTCGACACCCGCGTCACTTTGACAGCTAGGTGCGGTCACCAGAAGGGTCAGTGAAGGAGCATCGGCTGGTCGGCAAGACCGCGCCGTGAGCGGTTACTCGGACACTGCAGGATCGGTGTCCGGCCGGACTCGGTCGGGGTGCTCGGCGAGCCGCTCTCATATGCGGCTGCCCGCCGGTTGTCAGTGACTGCGGCCGCGCTCAGACGCTCTCCACCACAGCATCCATCGCCCGCAGCATCCCTGTCTTCGCGTGGCAGCCGAGGTACTCGAAGTACTGCTCGTCGGCGGCGGCCACGGTGACCTCGTGGTGCAGTCTCAGCCGGGCTGCGGGACCGAGCGTGGACAGGTACTTCATCGCCGCGCCGAAGATCGCCACGTGGGTCGGGTGCTCCCTGGCCCAGTCGTCGAGGTCGGCCAGGCTGCGCCACCAGCTCATGCCGAAGCTCTTGTCGGTGGGTCGACCGTCGGCGTCGAGCAGGCGCACGTATCGGTTCGCGTAGCAGCCCACCGTCCGTCCCTCGTCGCGGAGGAACTCCATGCCGGCTCGGAGGGTGGGTTCGACCTCCTCGAGGTACATCCGGCGCTCGTCACCGTCGGTGTCGGTCCAGTCCTGCCCGGAGCGGATCAGACAGAGGTTGTGCTGGCCGGAGACTCGCCACCTTGCGCCGTTGGCCTCCGGTCGAGGCACGTCACCCGGCAGCAGCGCGTCGGTCTGGGATGCGGGGAGCCGGTCACGTGCCCCGCCCCAGTAGGCATGCTCGAGAACCTCGCCGCTGAGCCTGTCGGCCAACCGTGCGACACCTTCGCGGCGGTCGTTGGAGAACAACGTCTCGAACCGGGACACCGACGGTCGCAGGGTCTCGACGAAGAAGCCCGCCGTGTCGGTGAGGTGCTGGTCGCCGAGCCAGACGGCGTGGGCTCCGGCGAACCACCGGTCGTAGCGCTCCGGCTCGTCCCAGTAGGCGATGGTGATGATGGTCGTGTAGCCGGCTTCGTCGACGTACGTTGCCCGGTCGCAGTGCCGTGGACCGTCTGCGGCCGAGCACTCGTGGTCGAGCCGCGACAGAGCCGAGGTCACGCGCTCCGGCGCCGGCCCGGTGCCGTCGTACTGGACACCCAAGCAGGCCATCACCACCCGAGTCGTCGTCGGGGCGAACCGGGCCACGTAGGACGGGTACGGCGGCTGCCAGCCGGCCCTCAGGTGCGACTGTTCGGAGCGTGTCTGCGCCAGGTGCGGCGGGATTGCGGATTCCATCAGCGTCTCCTGCTTCTTCGTGGTCAGGCCACCCCCTCGGGAGGCGGCGTTTCGACCGCGCGGGGGCGCGGGGTCGTGCTGCTGCTGGGGTCACGTGTCCTAGGCGCCGACGGCCAGCGCCGAGCGGCGCGGGAGGGCTTGGGCCTTCTCGTGCAGGTCGTCGTGGATCGCTTTGGCGATGTCGGCGCTGCGACTTACCAGCACCGGCAGGCCGAAGGTGAAGAAGAAGGCGCCCCGGGTGAGGTCACCCAACGCGTACAGCGCGCCCGGCCCGTCGCGTCCGACGACCGCGCTCGTCCGTGCCAGCACCTGCAGGCCGCCCGCGTGGTGCCGGCGCGCCAGACCGTGGGCGATGGCCGAGTCCACGAGCGGCTCGACCTTGGGATGCACGCCGTAGACGGCCGGGGTGATGGCATTGACGACGTAGTCGACGTGCTCTCTTGCCGTGGCCAGCTGGACGTCGAAGGCCTTCCGGCGGGGCATGACTGAGGTCACGCCGCCTCTCACCGTCAGCTGACCCGAGTCCAGCATCGCGAGGATCTTCCTTGCGTTGACCTGCGGCATGGGGCAACAGCGGCTGATGATCGAACGCAGCGTCGCGGGCGACGCCAGGATGCGACGCTGGTCCTCGGGGGTCAGGCTGTACCAGATGTCTTGCCAGACCAGAGGTATCGACTTCTGGAAGATGAACGTCTCGAGGTCCGCTGCGTCGTGCGGCCGCTCGAGCTGCCGGCGCAACCATGCCGCCTGGTTCGCGGGTCCGGGTGCGGCGGGAAACAGCCCCCGGGTTCTCCCTCCCCAGGCCTGCACCTCCCGGTTGACGAGGCGCTCGACATCGACGAGGGGATACGAGCCGGTCGAGCAGGCAAGGTCGACCAGCTGCTCCGAGGTCAGGTGCTTCGCCGTCCAGGGCGGGCCGGGGCGCCGTACCAGTGGGAGGACTCCGGATCGTGAGTACATCCGGATCGGCCCGTCGTGCCCGCGTTCCCTCAACGCCACGGCGACGTCCACCGCGGTCAAGCCACTGCCCAGCACGCCGACCGCGGCATCCGAGCGTAGGCCGTCGAGGCGCTCGCGGGTCGGGTACGGGTCTGCGACGTACCCGTCGCAGCCGTCGAGACGGAACGGGTTGCCAAGCACACTGCCGCCGGCGCACAGGATGACGTAGTTGAACTCGTCGCGGCGGCTCCCAGCTCCCACGACGTAGCGCGACGAGCCGACCGGTACGAGCGAGGTGGCGCTCTCTTGCACGAACTCCACCGTCCAGCCCCGGCCGCGCAGGTCATGCACGAGCCCCTCCGCGTGCTGCAACAGGTACTGCCCGTACCGCTGGCGCGGGAGAAATACCTCCTCGGCGCTTCCGGGATCCAGGTCACCCTGACGCACCAGCCACCGCTTCGCGTGCGCGGTGTCCCCCTGACGGACGGACATGGCCTCCACCGGAGCGTTGGCGAGGATGTACTCGCTGTCGGGCGCGAAGACTCGCCCGCGCCACGGCTCGGGGGCCGGGTCGTAGAGCGTCAGGCTGATATCGGGGTGGCTGCGCAGGGCCTGGCTCAGGCTGTCCAGCATGCAGGCGCCCGCAGTCCCGAGCCCGACGACGGCGATTCTCATGCGTACTCACTCCCCAGGGCCTCGGCAGCGTGGGACGGGTGCCCCAGGGCAATTAAGACGCATCGACGTCCATTTGCCCCGGTTCGATGCGTTTTACATACGGTTTTCCCGCTTTCCCTTTACCAAGCTCTCAGAATGCGCCGGACGCATCCCACGCCGGGACAACGTCGCACCCCAGAAACGACCGTTCTCGGAGCACCTGCGCCGGCAGCCAGCGTCGTGCTCGCGCGATTCTGCGCTCAGCAGTAGGACCGGCACGCGGGGTGGTCACGCGCGGATCCTGCGCAGCACGTCGATGCGGTAGTGCTGGGCAGGGCGTCACGATCCAGCGCTGCCGGCACAGGAGTGGCGGCAGCCCCACCTCGGTCTCGTGGGAAGGGTGCGACCGAGGACAAGCGACGTCGGGCTCGAACCCAGAGGAGGGTCTTCTGGGGCGTTCGCCGTCGCGCGGAGCAGAACCGTTGGTCGACATCGTTCGAGCGGCACCGAGAGCTCGTGCGCCTGTCGTGTTCTGGCGCGAGCCGCGGGTGCGCACTCGGCACCGACGTAGACCTCGATATCCAGCTGCTCACGGTGCGCCGCAATAGGCTGCGACCCAAGTACTCCCACGGATGTGATGGAACGTGCGGCAAGGCCAAGGCCGGCTACTGCCCGCAACGAGTTCGCACCAATCCGGACACCGGCACGACCAGGTCCCGTGCCGGCCGGCGCCAGATCGGCCTCCCAGCCCAACTCGCGCACCTCCTCGCGCAACACAAGACGATCCAGGACCGCGAGCGTCAACATGCGGGTGACGCCTGGACCGAGGGGAGGCTGGGTCTTTACGACAGAGACCGGGGCGCCGATCAGCCCGCGCACCGACTGGAGCCACTGGAAGCAACTCCTCAAGGACGCCGGCATCCATGACAGCCGGCTGCACGACGCCCGTCACACGGCGGCCACCATCCTGCTGCTGCTCGGCGTGAGCCAGCTGACGATGATGAGCGTGATGGGCTGGTCCAACCCCGCCATGGCCCAGCGGTACGCGCACGTCGTCGACCCGATCCGGCGCGACGTCGCCGAGCGCCTCGGCGGCCTCTTGTGGGACCCCGCCGAACCGCCGCCGGGAGGTCAAATGAGACTACGAATGAGACTAGGACGGGAAACGCCGGTCAGGGCCCGAAGGCTCTGACCGGCGTTTCCGCAGGTGAATGGCGGTGGCGGTGGGATTTGAACCCACGGTGGAGTCACCCCCACACACGCTTTCGAGGCGTGCTCCTTAGGCCGCTCGGACACGCCACCGAGAGGAGACCTTACCGGAGCCTCCGGCCCTCGAAGAAATCGACGAGGAGCTCGGCCGACTCCCCTGCACGGACCCCGCCGACGATGTCGACGTTGTGCGTGGCGAGCGGGTCACGTGTCAGGTCCCAGACCGAGCCGCACGCTCCGGCCTTGGGGTCCCAGGCACCGAACACGACCCGGTCGAGGCGCGCCTGCATCGCCGCGCCGGCGCACATGACGCACGGCTCGAGGGTGACGACGAGCGTGCAGCCGTCGAGCCGCCAGGTTCCCCTCGAGGCGGCCGCCTCGCGCAGCGCGACGACCTCCGCGTGCCCGGTCGGGTCACCTGCCGCCTCGCGGACGTTGCAGCCGCGGCCGATGACGGCCCCGTCGCCGTCGAGGACGATCGCGCCGACGGGCACGTCCTCGCTCGACGCCGCGGCCGCCGCCAGCTCGAGCGCCTCGCCCACCCAGGCGTCGAACAGGTCGGCGGGCGTCGGGACGGCCGGGTCGGTGGAGGTCTCGGATCGCGTAGCCACGCGCTAAGTTTCCACCCATGGACGTCCACGTCGCAGATCACCCGCTCATCGCCCACAAGCTCACGTACCTGCGCGACAAGCGGACCGACAGCCCGACGTTCCGTCGCCTTGCCGAGGAGCTCATGACGCTCCTCGCCTACGAGGCCACGCGCGAGGTGCGCGTCGAGCCGTTCGAGATCGAGACGCCGGTCGCGGCGACCACCGGCATCAAGCTGTCCAACCCCAAGCCGCTCATCGTGCCCATCCTCCGGGCCGGCCTGGGAATGCTCGAGGGGATGGTCCGTCTGCTGCCGAGCGCGGAGGTCGGGTTCCTCGGCATGCAGCGCAACGAGGAGACGCTCGAGGCCGTCACGTACGCCAACCGCCTGCCGGACGACCTCACCGGGCGCCAGGTGTTCGTCCTCGACCCCATGCTCGCGACGGGCGGCTCGATGGGCGACGCCATCACGTACCTCGTCCAGCGCGGCGCCGACGACATCACCGCGGTGTGCCTCCTCGCCGCCCCCGAGGGCGTCGAGCACCTGCGTTCCGCCACCGAGTCCCTCGGCGTGCCGGTCAAGGTGGTTCTCGGCACCATCGATGAGAAGCTCAACGAGAAGGGCTACATCGTGCCCGGCCTCGGCGACGCCGGCGACCGCCTCTACGGCGTCGTCTGACCGATGCGTCAGCGCGGCACCGAGTCGCCCCACTCGGCGTCGCGCGCCGCACGGTACCGCTCACGGTCCTTCTTCGAGACGACCTCCCGGCCCGCTGAGCCGTCGGGGCGACAGGCCTGGAACTCGACGAACCCCTTGTGCTTCAAGGGCCGCCGAAGGATCCGCGCGGAGTCGGGTTGCGTCGCAACGACACCCGGTGCGGCCGCAGCCACCCACGAGAACTTCTCATCCTCGTAGGACAGCTGGGCGCCCTTGAGCCGGCGATGCTCGGCCGACCGACTGACGCGAGCGCCGAAATGACACCAGTCCGGTTGCACCAGAGGACAGTCCGCGGCGTGCGGGCAGGGGCCGAGGAGGGTCCACCCCGCCGCCCGGAGGGTATCCCGGACCCTCAGCACCCTGGCGTAGCCGTCCGGTGTTCCCGGCTCGGCGACGACGACGACGCTGCCACGCGCCATCGCGTCGAGCACGAGCACGTCCTGTTGTGACGCGTCGAGCTCGCTCAGCACGTACGAGACGGTGACGAGGTCCGCGCGCTGGTCCGGCCAGCGTCCGGCCACGGCGCGCTCGAACCGCGCGGATGCCAGGGACGGCACCGGCGCGTCACCCACGAGGGCACGGCCCAGCCGCAGGGCCTCGTCGACCTGGTCCAGGACGGTGATGCGCTCGAGCGTCGGAAAGGCAGCCGCAGCGGCCCACGCCGCCGCCCCGGTGCCCCCGCCGAGGTCGAGCTGGGTGGTCGGCGCGAAGCCGGACGCCGCGACGTCGTCGAGGATCCTCCTCAGCGCTGCATGGGTCGCGGGCATGCGGTAGGCGGCATAGGCGAGAACGTGCGCGGCCGACGCGAGGATGGGCGCCTCGGCTGGCGCGACGGCGCGGTACCGTTCCACGAGCGCCTCGGTGGTGCGCGCGAGCTCCCGCTGGTCGGCGCCCCGGACCGCGCTGGCCAGGGCGTCTCGCAGCTCGTCGGCGAACGTCGTGGTCGGGCGCGGCACCCGCCGAGGATATCGACGCCGATGGTCAACACGCGGACGTCGGTACCTCGGCACAGAAGCCCCTTACGGCACACTGGTTCCATTCCTGTGCCGTTGTGACTGTCAGGGCAGCCTCGGCCCCACCCTCCAAGGAGCGACATCCGATGGGCCCCAAGGCCAAGAAAGTCATCCTGATCGTGGTGCTGGCGTTCTTCGTCTACGCCGTCTTCACGTCGCCGACCAAGGCTGCCGACATCGTCAACAACATCTGGGGCGTCCTCGTCGACGGTTTCCACGCGATCCTCGCGTTCTTCAACTCCCTGCTGAACCGCTGATCCCGCCCCGGGTGAGGAGGCCACCGTGCAGCTGCGACTGACACGCGACGCACCCAAGGGGCTCGACCGGGTCCTGCTGCCGGGAGAGAAGCTCGTCGTCGCAGTGCACTCGCACTGGGCCACCCTCATCGAACCGGTCGCCTCGACGGTCGCCGCCCTCGTCCTCGCGATCTGGGTCGACTCCAACGTCACCCGGACCACCCAGGCGCTCGGCAGCATCGTCTGGTGGATCTTCCTGGCCGTCCTCGCGCGGCTGCTCTGGATCCTCTTCGACTACGGCAACCACTGGTTCCTCGCCACCGACAAGCGGCTCCTCCTGCGCTACGGGATCGTCACGAAGAAGGTCGCGATGATGCCGCTGCTCAAGGTCACCGACATGAGCTATGTGCGCACGGTGCCGGGACGTCTCCTCGGCTACGGCAAGTTCGTCCTCGAGAGCGCCGGCCAGGACCAGGCGCTCCGAGAGGTCAAGTGGGTACCGGACCCGGACCGGACGTACCGCGTCATCTGCGCCGAGATCTTCCACATCACGCCCCCACCGGGCGACGAGGACTACGACGACATCGACGGCGACCTGCCGGACCTGCCCGACGACGGCCTCGGGGGCCGCGGCGGCCGTGGCGGCCCGACGCCGCCCGGGAGCCCCATCAGGCCCGCCGGCGGCGCGGGAGGCGAGTCGTACCCGGACGTGCACCGGACCCACAACCCCATCCAGGACCGGCTCGACTCCTACTCGCGCGCCGTCCCGGTCCAGCGCGGGTCGCGGCCCGAGACCGTCTACGAGAGCGACGACGTCAAGCGTCGCCGGCGCAGCGCCGACACCGGCCCGATCTGGCCGGTCCGCGACGGCGGTGGTCGCGAGTCCTGACACGGCCGCGGCAACCACCCAGACATACCCGCGCCGGCCGCATCCCGATCCCGCCGACCGCACGTCGGATCGCGGGTTGGACTCGCGCACAGCACGGCTCGCCGCGGGCACCCGAGGGGTCTACGTTGGGCAGATGCTGACGAACGCACTCCACCCCGGGAGGCCCACATGAGCATCTTTCGCACCAAGTCGATCGAGGCGTCGATGGCCTCGGCCGGCGAGGCCGACCACCACCTGAAGAAGCGCCTGACCGCGCTCGACCTCACCGTCTTCGGCGTCGGCGTCATCATCGGTGCCGGCATCTTCACGCTGACCGGCAAGGCGGCCAAGGAGTACGCCGGCCCGTCGATCGCCCTGTCGTTCGTCATCGGCGCCGTCGTCTGTGGTCTGGCGGCGCTGTGCTACGCCGAATTCGCCTCGACCGTGCCGATCTCGGGCTCGGCCTATACGTTCTCGTATGCGACGCTCGGCGAGATCATCGCGTGGATCATCGGCTGGGACCTGCTGCTCGAGCTCATGCTCGGCGCCAGCGTCGTCGCTCAGGGCTGGTCCACCTACTTCGTCAAGCTCCTGGACCAGCTGGGGGTCACCTGGCCATCGGCCGTGGCCCCCGGTTCGCACTTCGACCTGCCGGCGTTCGTGCTCATCGTCCTGCTCACCGTGCTCGTCGCGGTCGGCATCAAGGAGTCGATGCGCGTCAACCTCGTCCTCGTGGCGATCAAGGTCTTCATCGTCCTGTTCGTGATCTTCGCCGGCATCGGCTTCATCAACCGCGACAACTGGTCGCCGTTCGTCCCGCCGTCGACGACCGGGAGCTCCAAGAGCGGCCTCGAGGAGCCGCTGCTCCAGTGGGTGACCGGCATGGAACCGGTGACGTTCGGCGTGCTCGGCATCATGGCCGGCGCCGCCGTCGTGTTCTTCGCCTACATCGGCTTCGACGTCGTCGCGACGACGGCCGAGGAGGCCAAGAACCCGCAGCGCGACCTGCCCATCGGCATCATCGGCTCGCTCGTCATCTGCACGATCCTCTACATGGCGGTCTCGCTCGTCATCACCGGCATGGTCAAGTACAACAAGATCGACCCCGACGCCGCCCTCGCCTCCGCCTTCACCTCGGTGGGCAAGGACGGGTACGCGACCCTGATCTCCGCGGGCGCCGTCGCCGGCCTGACGACCGTCGTCATGACCCTCATGATCGGGGCCACCCGCGTGACGTTCGCCATGAGCCGCGACCGCCTCATCCCGAGCGGGCTCGGGGTCACCAACCCGCGGACCGGCACCCCCGTCAAGCTGACGATCATCATCGGTTCGGCCGTCGCCCTCATCGCGTCACTGACCCCGATCGGCAAGCTCGAGGAGATGGTCAACATCGGGACCCTGACGGCGTTCCTGCTCGTCTCGCTCGCCATCCCGATCCTGCGCAAGCGCCGCCCCGACCTCAAGCGGTCCTTCAGGGTTCCCGGCAACCCGGTCATCCCGTGGCTGTCGGCGCTCGCCTGCTTCTACCTCATCCTCAACCTGTCGCTGGAGACGTGGCTGCGGTTCATCGTCTGGATGGCAGCCGGGTTCCTCGTCTACTTCCTGTACTCGCGCAGCCACAGCAAGCTCGCGACCGGCGAGGAGGAGGAAGGCATCAAGGTCACGGCCAGCGTCTGACCCCACCGCCCCCTCCTGGCCCTGTCTCTTATACACATCTGACGCTGCCGACGACGGA
>NZ_JBNDHY010000114.1:0-13998 GCF_056755315.1 Monashia sp. HAY1-2A | reverse complement strand
GATGAGGGGCGTGCGGATGGACAGCTCGCGCGTCAGGCGCGTCGTCGTGTCGATGTCGGTGGGGGCGAGGTCGCTGTACCCCGGCAGCAGGAGCACGTCGTCGTAGGTCAGGCCCATCTGGGCGAACGGGGCCGGCACATCAGACGATCCGAGACTCATTGGCCAAGTCTAAAGGCTGCGACAGGCCCCTCCGGACGCCCTCCCGGCCGTCTCCCGGTCGCCCTCCCGTACGCCCTCCCGGACACCTCGCCTGACGCGATGACGGGTTCCACCCCCACCCCGAGCGGGGGGCGCGCCGGCGGTCAGAGAGCCGGCGCCGCGGGGGCCGCGTCGGTTCCGAGCAGGTCGCGGAGCGCGGTCACCGTCTCGTCGACGAGGGCCAGCGCCTCGCCGGCGCCGGCCACCGCTGCGGCCGAGGCGTCCGTGCCGGACCCGGAGCCCGTGCCGCGACCGGTCGGGCTCGGGCGGCCGGTGAGGGGCGTGGCCGGCGGGACGGGCGCCGTCGGCACGGCCGAGGGGCGCGCCGCACCACCGGTGCCGCCTGCGCTCGTCCCGCTCGCTCCGCTCGTTCCGCTCGGTGCCGGGCCGCTCAGCGGCTGGGCCAGCGGGGACGGCGGGGTCGATGACGTCGCGGGGGTGGGCGTCCCCGTGGCGCCGCCCTTGGGCCCCGGCTTGCCCTTGGGTGCCTTCGTGGTCTTCGTGGCCTTCGTGGCCTCGCCGGTCGAGGTCTGGGCCGGGTCCTGGCTCTCGTCCTCGGCGGTGTCGCCCTGGCCGTCCGGGGCGCCCGGCTGGCCGACGCCGGCGCCGCTCGTACCACCGGCACCGGCGCCGCCCTGGGCGCCGCCCGCGGCATCGGCCCGGCCCGCGTCACCCGGGTTGCCGGTGCGGCGCGAGGCCGCACCGGGAGCGCCCGGGACCCCGGCTGCCTCGATCGCCGCGGCCTGAGCGGGCGGGAGCAGGACGATGGCCCCGTCCGCCCGCCGGACCAGGACGAGGTTGCGGGCCGCGGTCGTGCCGGCCGTCTGCGGCAGACCGAGCCTCGAGAACAGGCCGCTCGGCGCGGAGCTGCGCGCGCTGTCCTCCATCTCCTGCAGGACCCGGACGTGGTCGGCGTGGCTCGGGCCGCGGTCCGGCAGCGAGACCGCTGCCGCGACACCCGCGCCGGACGCGGCGATGGCGAGCGCGGCGAAGGCGCCGAGGTAGCGGTGCCGGGTGCGTCGGCCTCGGTGCGCCGTGCGCCCGGGCAGCGCGGTGTCGGCGTGCGCCGCGAGGGCACCGAGCAGGACGGCCACGGGCTCGCCGGGGTCGGCACCGCGCGCGCCGATGCGGTCGAGGAGCAGGTCGTCGGCGACGAGGTCGTCGATCGGGTACAGGTCGGTCATGCCACGTCACCCGCCTCGGCCTCGGCGACGAGGGTGCGCAGCTTGCCGAGCGCCCGGTGCTGGGCGACGCGGACGGCGCCGGCGGACATCCCCAGGGCGCCCGCGGTCTCGTCCGCCGAGAGCCCGACGGCGACCCGGAGGATGAGGATCTCGCGCTGCTGGGCCGGCAGCCGCTGCATGAGCTCCATCGCGACGGCGGCCTGGTCGCGCATCACGGCGACCGACTCGGGCGTCGGCGCCTCGTCGGGGCCGTCCGGCACCTCCGGCACCGGCGCCGGACCGCGCATCGCGGCACGCTGCGCGTCGGCCAGCTTGCGCGAGGTGATCGTGTAGACGAACGCTTCGAACGGCAGGCCGCGCTCCTCGTAGGTCGGCAGGGCCGTCATGACAGCCATGCACACCTCCTGGGCGACGTCCTGCGCGGTGTCCTCGGCACCGAACCGGCCGAGGCGGACACGGGCGTACTTCAGGGCCAGCTCCCGCACCCGGGCCAGCAGCAGCTCGTGGGCGCGGGGATCGCGGCCGGAGAGCGCCGCGAGGTCACGGAGGGGCCGTGCGTCCACCCGGTCCATCGCGTCGACGCCGCTCGGTGTTACGCGCGCCCACGGGGAGCGTCCCGGACCCATTGCACCTCGTTCCCCCGATGGTCGTGTGTCGTGGCCGCGAGGCCGTCGTCGTGCCCGTCCGCGCTCCTGCAGAGCGCCCTCATGGTAGTGGGTCGGACCGCGCCCGGGACGCTCGAGAGGCCGTCGCCCCGGGGGCCGCGGAGGTCCCCCGACGAGCATGCCATCTGGTTGGCAAGTCTTGAACAAGTCTTGAAGATTCTGCTCTTTAACCGTGGTCGCGGGCCCGGTTAGCGTCGATGGCGCGGCCCTGCATGGGGAAACCTCCGGCCGCCCGTTGGCCCCGGCGGCCCCACCCGCCCGACCCGAAAGACGAGTTCATGGCTGAGATCACCCGCCTGCCGGGACCGGTTGCCGACCTCTGGGACTGGCAGCTCGACGGAGCGTGCCGCGGGGTCAGCCCCGACGTGTTCTTCCACCCCGAGGGCGAACGCGGTCCGCGCCGGCGCAACCGCGACGCCGAGGCCAAGGCCGTCTGCGCGGGCTGCCCCGTCGTGGAGGCCTGCCGCTCGCACGCCCTCGAGGTGCGCGAGCCCTACGGGGTCTGGGGCGGGCTGACCGAGGGTGAGCGCGAGCTGCTCTACGACACGGTGCAGGCGGCGTCCTGACGCACCGCCCCACGACAGGCGGCGTGCCGGGGCCGGCAGGACCACCGGACACACAACCACCGGACCTACCGGAACGCGGAGAGGGCCGCTCCCCCAGGGGAGCGGCCCTCTCTCTGTGCGTGTGAGGTCAGTGACCGTGGCCGTGGCCGTGGCCGCCGACGCCCTCCGGCTCCTCCTCGGGCTTCTCGACGACGAGCGTGTCGGTCGTCAGGATCATCGAGGCGATCGACGCGGCGTTGCGCAGCGCGGAACGCGTCACCTTGACCGGGTCGATGACGCCGGCGCCGATGAGGTCGCCGTACTCGCCGGTCGCGGCGTTGAGGCCCTGACCGATCGCCATCTCGGCCACCTTGGAGGTGACGACGTAGCCCTGCAGGCCGGCGTTCTCGGCGATCCAGCGCAGCGGCTCCTGCACCGCCTTCTTGACGATCGCGGCACCGGTGGCCTCGTCGCCGGACAGGCCGAGCCCATCGATGACGGTCGAGGCGTGGATGAGGGCGGTGCCGCCACCGGCGACGATGCCCTCCTCGATCGCGGCACGCGTCGCGGAGATCGCGTCCTCGATGCGGTGCTTCTTCTCCTTGAGCTCGACCTCGGTGTGCGCGCCGACCTTGATGACGCAGACGCCACCGGCGAGCTTGGCGAGGCGCTCCTGGAGCTTCTCGCGGTCCCAGTCGGAGTCGGTGCGCTCGATCTCGGCCTTGATCTGGTTGACGCGGCCGACGACCTCGGACTCCTCGCCCGCACCGTCGATGATGGTCGTGTCGTCCTTGGTGATGACGACGCGGCGGGCCTGGCCGAGGACGGTCAGGTCGGCCTGGTCGAGCGAGAGCCCGACCTCGGGGGCGATGACCTGGCCACCGGTGAGCACGGCGATGTCCTGGAGCATCGCCTTGCGGCGGTCGCCGAAGCCGGGAGCCTTTACGGCGGCGACGTTGAACGTGCCGCGGATCTTGTTGACGACGAGCGTCGAGAGGGCCTCGCCCTCGACGTCCTCGGCGATGATGAGCAGCGGCTTGCCGGACTGCACGACCTTCTCGAGGACGGGCAGCACCTCGGCGACCGCGGAGATCTTGCCCTGGTTGATGAGGACGTAGGCGTCCTCGAGGACGGTCTCCATGCGCTCGGCGTCGGTGACGAAGTACGCCGAGAGGTAGCCCTTGTCGAACTGCATGCCCTCGGTGAACTCGAGCTCGGTGGCGGTCGTCGAGGACTCCTCGACGGTGATGACGCCGTCCTTGCCGACCTTGTCGAAGGCCTCGCCGATGAGGCCGCCGAGGGTGGCGTCCTGGGCCGAGAGGGTCGCGACGGAGGCGATCTCGTCCTTGCCGTCGACGTCGCGGGCGTGCTTGAGCAGCTCGTCGTTGACGGCGCTGACGGCCTTGTCCATACCGCGCTTCAGGGCGGCCGGTGCGGCACCGGCGGTGACGTTGCGCAGGCCCTCCTTGACCATGGCCTGGGCGAGGACGGTCGCCGTCGTCGTGCCGTCACCGGCGATGTCGTTGGTCTTGGTCGCGACCTCCTTGGCGAGCTGCGCGCCGAGGTTCTCGTACGCGTCCTCGAGCTCGACCTCGCGGGCGATCGTCACACCGTCGTTGGTGATGGTGGGGGCGCCCCACTTCTTGTCGATGACGACGTTGCGGCCCTTGGGGCCGAGCGTCACCTTGACGGCGTTGGCGAGCGCGTCGACGCCGCGCTCGAGGGACTTACGGGCGGAGTCGTCGAACTCCAGCATCTTGGCCATGGTGTTCCTTCTGGCTCGGGTGTTGCGGTGGCGTTGGTGGGGCCGGGAACCGGACGCACCCCGGGAGTCCCCGGTCGGGGCTCACCGGGGTGCGGTCACGGCTGAGGGTGTCGGGTCAGCCGACGACGGCGAGCACGTCGCGCGCGGAGAGGATGAGGTACTCCTCGCCGCCGTACTTGACCTCGGTGCCGCCGTACTTGCTGTAGATGACCTTGTCGCCGACCTTGACGTCGAGCGGGACGCGCTCGGTGCCGTTGTCGTTGAAGCGGCCGGGGCCGACGGCGAGGACCTCGCCCTCCTGCGGCTTCTCCTTGGCGGTGTCGGGGATGACGAGGCCGGACGCGGTGGTCTGCTCGGCCTCGAGGGACTTGACGACGATGCGGTCCTCGAGCGGCTTGATGGAAACCGACACGGTGGTGACCTTCCCTTCGGGACAGTCGGAGTTGACTTGCGGACTGTGGGCTCTTCGAGGCTGGCCGCCGTCGCGGGGGTCGACCTCCCTCGAGGAGGGCGCTGGCACTTTCAGGCCGAGAGTGCCAGCACGAGCAAATCTAGGTTTGCCGTTAGCACTCGGTCAAGTCGAGTGCCAGAACTCGGGTGTCGTGTCCTCGGCTGGCAGGATGGCGGCATGGACCCGGCGATGGTCGACCGCCTCGCGACCGGCCAGGGTTGGGCCCTGCTCCGGTCGCTGCCGCCGTACGACGAGGCCTCCGCCCTGCACCTGCAGACCCGCCTCCGCGAGGCCGGTTACGACGCCGACCTCGTCGCCGCGGCGCTCAACCAGTCACGGCTGCGGGCCCGGGGCACGGAGAAGTTCGGCGACTTCGCGGCGGGGATGCTCTTCACCGCCGACGGGCTGGAGCAGTCCACCCGCCTCGGCGTCGCGGCCCGGCACGCCCACCGGTACGTCGCGGCGGGCCTCGAGGAGGTCTGGGACCTCGGGTGCGGGCTGGGCGCCGACGCGATGGCGTTCGCCAGCCTGGACCTGCGGGTCCGCGGGGTCGAGGCCGACGAGACCACCGCGCGGATCGCCGCGGTCAACCTCCGCCACTGGCCCGCCGCGCGCGTCGAGGTCGGCCGCGCGGAGGACGTCGCCCTGCCCGGCTCCCCCGGCGGCAGGCCCACGGTGGCCGACGCGTCGCGGGTCGGCGTGTGGCTCGACCCGGCCCGACGCGTCACCGGAGTGGCGGACGTCCGCGGCCGGACGCGTCGGGTCTTCTCCCTCGATGCCATCTCGCCCTCGTGGCAGCAGGTGCTCGCCGTGGCCGAGGCGGTCCCGGCCACGGGTGCGAAGCTGTCGCCGGGGTTCCCGCACGGGGCCCTGCCCGTCGGGGCCGAGGCCCAGTGGACCTCCTGGCACGGCGAAGTTCTCGAGTGCGCCGTGTGGTGGGGGCCGCTCGTCCAGCACCCGGGCCGGACCGCGTCGGTGAGCAGCACGACGTCGACCCACGTCGTCACCGAGGCCGACGCGGCGGCCGGGGCGGGCGTCGAGCCCGTCGCCTCGGTGTCGCGCGTGGGAGCCTGGCTCTACGAGCCCGACCGGGCGGTCATCCGCGCCGGCCTGACCGGTGCGCTCGTCGCCGCGACCGACGGGCGGGAGCTCGCGACGGGCGTCGGCTACGTCGGTGCCGACCATGCGGTCGACGTGCCGTGGGCCCGCCGCTTCCGGGTCGACGCCGCGATGCCGCTGTCGACCAAGCACCTCGCACGGTGGCTGCGCGACCAGGGGTTCGACCGGGTCACCGTCAAGAAGCGCGGCGTCACCCTCGACGCGGACCGGCTGCGTCGGCAGCTGAAGATGACGGGGCGCGGCAAGGGCGGCTCCGAGGCGACGCTCGTCGTGACCCGGGTGGCCGGCGGCCAGGTCGCGCTCGTCGTCACCCCCGCCTGACGCCCCGATCCCACGGGCGTCCACGCCCGGTTCGTCCGTGCCTCTTGCGCCTCCTCGTCGGTGGTCTGCCACGGACCAGGAGACCTGACGCCGACGAGGCGCCGGAGTGCGTACGAAGAGGAGACGTCCACGCGCGGCCGGAGGCGTGTCGTTGCAGATCGCGCGGGCGCCGTCCGGTGCGACCGGGGAGGGAGCGCAGGGCCGAGCTCGGCGGTCGACGGACCCGTCGGCGTCAGGTGCCTGCCCGGTACCGGGCGTGAAGGGCGGTCCAGGTGGCGTCCCACTCGGGCAGGTCCTCGCCCGAGAGGTCGGCCGCGAGGCGCCGCACGTAGGTGTCCCAGCCGGCGGCGTACCCCGCGACGCGGGCGGCGTCGAGGCGGGCGTGGCGCAGCACGAGGCGCGCGCCGTCCCCGTCCGGCGTCACCGCGACCGTGACGAGGGTGGCGACCTCGCCGACCGGCCACTCCCAGACCAGGCGCGTCGGGGCCTGGCACGAGACGACGCGGCAGTGCGGGGTGTCGGCGTCGTCGAAGTGGATCGTGAAGAAGCCGCCCTCGCGCAGGTCGCCGCTGACCGAGGCGAACCACCGGGCCAGGCGGGCGGGGTCGGTGCACGCCTGCCACAGGTCGGCGGGCGTCGTCGCGTAGTGCCGGTCGAACACCACGGTCACGGTGTCGCCCGCCTGCTCGATGCGGCCCAGCACGCGGGTCAGCTCGGTCATCACGTCTCCTTCGTCGCTGCCCGCTGCCCGCGGGCCACCTCGGTGTCGAGGGCGTCGAGCCGCTGCCCCCAGAACGCGCGGACGTCGCGGCACCACTGCTCGACCTCGTCGAGCGCACCGGGCACGAGCCGGTAGACGCGCCGCTGGCCGTCCGGCCGCGCCTCGACGACGCCTGCCTCGCGCAGCACCCGCAGGTGCCGCGAGACGCCGGGCCGAGCGACGTCGAACAGCGCCGCCACGTCACCGGCCGTCAGCTCGGCCCGCGCGAGGTTCTCGACGATGGTCCGACGCGTCGGGTCGGTCAGCGCCTCCCACGTCCGGTTCACCCGATGAGCGTAACACTCCGGTTACGTAACCGGAAGGGTACGAAGCGGTCAGAGCGCCCCGTCCGGCTGGGCCCCGGACCACCGCACCGCGTCGGCGCCGGCCCGGTTGGCCGCCTCGAGCGCCGAACGGTCGTCCGCACCGGCCGCGAGCGCCGCGGCGAGGGCGCCGCAGAACGCGTCGCCCGCCCCGACGGTGTCGACCACCTCCCCGGCCGGCACGGCCAGGCCGTCGACCTGCTCGAGCCCCCACCGGGCTCCGGCCGCGCCGAAGGTGACGAGCAGCGAGCCGGGCACGAGGTCGGAGTCGGCGAGCTGGCGCATCTCCGACTCGTTGACGACGACGGGGTCGCCGACGGCGACCGCATCGGGCAGCACCGGGGCGTACGGGGCCAGGTTGAGCACGACCCTGGCCCCCGCCCGGTGCGCTGCGAGCGCAGCCCGGGCGACGAGGTCGAGCGGTACCTCGAGCGAGCAGAGCAGCACGTCGCCCGGGACCAGCCCCACCGCCTCGAGCGCCGCGTCCGCCACCCGCTCGTTGGCCCCCGGCACGACGACGATCGTGTTCTCGCCGGCCTCGTCGACGGTGATGTACGCGGTGCCGGTCGGCGCGTCGGGCACCCGGGTCACGGCCGGCTCGACACCGGCCGCGGACAGGCGCGCCACGTAGGCCTCGCCGGCCTCGTCGGCCCCGACCGCGCCGACCATGACGACTCGGGCACCCGCCCGTCTGGCCGCCAGGGCCTGGTTGCCGCCCTTGCCCCCGGCGAACCGACCCGCGGCCTCGCCGAGCAGCGTCTCGCCGGGCAGCGGGTGGCGCTCGACGCGGGTCACGACGTCGACGTTGAGCGACCCGAGGACGACCACGCGGCCCGTCACGGCTGCTCCACCTGCTCGGCTGCGAGGAGCGTCTCGACCCAGAGGCGCGCGTAGCGCTCGCCGTCGACCCCGAGCGCCACGTCGACGCGGACGGGTGCCTCGCCGTGGGGGTCGTGCGCGCGGGCATCCTCCCACTCACGGCGGTCGACGATGGTGCGGCCCCGCGACCAGGTCCCGGCGAGCTCGACCCGCATCGGGAGCGTGCGGGTGCGCAGCGCGCCGCGGTCGATGACGGCGCAGACGGCCCCGGCGTCGCCGATCGTCGAGGCGTCACCGAGCCGGACGCGCTGGTGCTCCATGAGCCGGCCGCCGAGCTCGGCAGGGCCCCGGCCACCCACGGCGACGAGCCGGGCCGAGTCCGCACGGTTCACGACGGGCGCGTAGAACACGTCGAGGCCGTACATGGTGACGCGGATGCCGAGCTCGGCGGCGGCGTCGAGGACGATCGCGGCGGCCTCCGGGTCGTGGAAGACGTTGAACTCGGCCGAGGCCGTCGCGTTGCCGACGTCGGCCGCGCCGCCCATGAAGACGATCTCGGCAATGCCGCTCACGACGTCGGGGTAGGTGCGCAGCAGCAGCGCGATGTTCGTCAGGGGTGCCAGCGGCACGAGTGTCACCGGACGTCCCTGCGCCGCCGCGTCCCGGCACACGTCGCGCAGCAGCTCGACGCCGTGCCGCGGGTCGGGCCGTGTCGTCGGGGCCGGCCAGCCGAGGTCGGCCATCCCGTCCTCACCGTGCACGTGTCGCGCGTGCAGGGCCGGCTCGAGCAGCGGCCGGTCGGCACCCCTGGCCACCGGCACGTCGGTCCGCCCCGCGGTCTGCAGGACCAGCAGCGTGTTGCGCACGACGTCGTCGACCGGTGCGTTCCCGCCGACGCACGAGACCGCCCGCAGCTCGAGGGCGGGGTGCAGCGCGGCCAGCAGCAGGGCGCAGGCGTCGTCGACGCCCGTGTCGACGTCGAGCACGACCGGCACGGGTGGGATGGGGCTGGTGGTCACGTCGGCACCGTACCGTCCGCGCCGGCGCCGCCCGGCGTCGGCGAGTGGGCGCACACCACGCGGGTCCGGTGGGACGTCGGCGTTAGGGTCGGGTGGTGAACGAGCGCGCGCCCCGACGTCCCCGCCGCGGCCGACCCCGTGGAGGCGGCCGGGCACGGCTCGGCGCCCTCGTGGCGGTGACCGCGGTGGGCCTCCTCGCGGCGTGCTCGTCGACCCCCGGGCCGACCGCCACCTCCTCCCCGGCCGGCACGACGCCGCCCGGCACGACCGCCGGCGCATCGACGCAGCCACCCACGTCCACCGCTCCGGCCACCTCACCGGCCACGACGTCCCCCACGACTCCCGCCACCCCGACGCCGACCCGGTCCTGCGCCGAGCGCATCGTGGACGGGATGAGCGCGACCCAGCGCGCCGGACAGCTCATCATGGTCGGCCTCGACGCCGATGCGGACCGCACGAGCCTCGACGCGCTCGTCCAGGCCCGCCACCTCGGCGGCGTCATCCTCCTCGGCGGGTGGCACGCCGGGGCCGCCCACGTCGAGGCCACGACCCGCCACCTCGCCTCGCTCGCCGGACCCGCCACGGCCGGGCTGGGCCTGCTCGTCGCCGCCGACCAGGAGGGCGGCGCCGTGCAGCAGCTGCAGGGCGAGGGCTTCAGCACCATCCCCTCGGCCCTCGACCAGACCCGGGACGGCGCCACGGGCCTCGAGGCCGACGCCGCGCGCTGGGCCCGGCAGCTGGCCGCCGCCGGCGTCAACGTCAACCTCGCCCCGGTCGCCGACACCGTGCCCGACTCGGTCGGCCGCGCCAACCAGCCGATCGGCCGGTACGGGCGCGAGTTCTCCGACGACCCGGCCACCAACGCGCGGATGGTCGCCGCGTTCGTGCGCGGCATGCGGGCCGGGGACGTCGCCGCCACCGTCAAGCACTTTCCCGGCCTCGGCCGCATCACCGGCAACACCGACGTGACCGCCACCGGTATCACCGACGGCACGACGACCACGGACGACCCCTACCTCGAGCCGTTCGAGTCGGGCATCCGCGCCGGCGCCGACCTCGTCATGGTCGGCTCGGCGATCTACAGCCGCATCGACCCCGGGACGAACGCCATGTTCTCCCGGGCCGTGGTCACCGACCTGTTGCGGGGCCGCCTCGGCTACGACGGCGTCGTCATCACCGACGACGTCGGCGCCGCGAAGGCCGTCGCCGCCGTGCCGACCGGCGAGCGTGCGACGCGTTTCGTCGCAGCCGGCGGCGACATCGTCCTCACCGCGCGACCCTCGACGGTCGGCGCGATGCACCGGGCCCTCAAGGCGGCCATCGCGGCGGACCCCGGGTTCGCGGCGAAGGTGCAGGCCGCCGCGACCCGGGTCGTCGACCTCAAGGTCCGGATGGGGCTGGCCCGCTGCGACTGACGGGGCGCGCGGCCGCTCTCAGGCGCTGACCGCCTCGACGGGCATCGAGGAGTCGGTCGGCAGCCCGAGGTCGCTCGGCGCACGTCCCTTGGCCACCATCTGCGCCCCGAGCGCTGCGACCATCGCGCCGTTGTCGGTGCACAGGCCCGGACGCGGCACCCGCAGCGTCACCCCGGCCCTGGCGCAGCGCTCCTCAGCGAGGGCCCGCAGGCGCGAGTTGGCGGCGACGCCGCCGCCGATGAGGAGGTGGTCGACGTCGTTGTCCTTGCACGCGAGCAGCGCCTTGCGGGTCAGGACGTCGACGACGGCCTCCTGGAAGCTGGCCGCGACGTCGGCCACGGGTATCGCCTCCCCCGCGCGCTGACGCGTCTCGACCCACCGTGCGACGGCGGTCTTGAGGCCCGAGAAGGAGAAGTCGAACCGGTGCCGCTCGAGGTCGCGCCCGGTCGTCAGTCCGCGCGGGAAGTCGATGGCGACGCGGTTGCCCTCGCGCGCGACCCGGTCGACGTGCGGTCCGCCCGGGAACGGCAGCCCGAGGACGCGGGCCACCTTGTCGAAGGCCTCCCCCGCAGCGTCGTCCATCGTCGCACCCAGCGAGCGGACGTCACCCGTGACGTCGGGCACGAGCAGCAGGGAGGAGTGCCCGCCCGAGACGAGCATCGCCATCGTCGGCTCGGGCAGCGGGCCGTGCTCGACGATGTCGACGGCGACGTGCGAGGCGAGGTGGTTGACGCCGTAGATCGGCCTGTCGAGGGCGACGGCCAGCGCCTTGGCCGACGCGACGCCGACGAGGAGCGCACCGGCGAGGCCGGGCCCGCTGGTGACCGCGATGGCGTCGAGGTCGCGCAGCGTGACGCCCGCCTCGCGGCACGCGCGCTCGATCGTCGGGACCATCGCCTCGAGGTGCGCGCGGCTCGCGACCTCCGGTACGACACCGCCGAAGCGCGCGTGCTCGTCGACGCTGCTGGCGACGGTGTCGACGAGCAGCGTCTGGCCGTGGACGATCCCGACCCCGGTCTCGTCGCAGGACGTCTCGATGCCGAGGACGAGCGGCTCGTCAGCCATGGGTCTCCTTCCCGAGCAGGAGGCGCATGACGAGGGCGTCGACGCCTCCGGGCTGGTAGTAGCGGCGGCGGACCGAGATGACCTCGAACCCGGCGCGGTCGTAGAGGCGGCGGGCGGCGTCGTTGTCGGCGCGCACCTCGAGCAGGACCGCCTCGACGCCGTGGGCGCGGGCGCGTCGGAGCAGCTCCTCGAGCAGGAGCCGGCCGACGCCGCGCGCCTGGTGGGTCGGCGCCGTGGCGACGGTCATGACATCGGCGGTCTCGCCGGCGAGGTCGAGGCCGGCGTACCCGGCGACGGCGCCACCGGCATCGAGCGCGACGACGTACTCGCGGCGCGGCCGGGCGGCGAGCTCGGACCACCACGTCTGCGGGGACCACGCGTCGTCGGCGAACAGCTGCTCCTCCAGCGCGGCCAGCGTCGGCAGGTCGGTCCACTCGAGCTCGCGCAGGATGACGCCCTGGGCGGGGACCGGGCCCGGTGTCGCCACGGCGCTCACCCGAGCGTCGACTTGGTCGAGGGGGCGGCCGGAGCGGCGTCGGGACGGCGCAGGTAGAGCGGCTCGAGACCGTCGAAGCCGTCCCCGGGGTCGACGAGCTGCAGGGTGGCTGCACCGGACGCGGGCGTCGTCGCGCCACCGGCTCCGAGGCGTCGCACCGCGAGGTCGGCGAGCGCGCCGGCATCGACGTCGAGCGGCTCGACGGCGCCGGGGAGCGCGTCGGGGTAGAGCAGCGGACCGCGTCCGGCCGCCGGCAGGTCGCGCAGGTCGGGCTCGAGGTCTCCCGCGCGAGCGACGACCGGGTCGAGGACGCGGATGGCACCGGCGTCGTCCAGCGCGTACCGCGCGGCGTAGACCTCCTTGCGGCGGGCGTCGGTCGCGACGAGCAGGTCGCCACGACGCCCGCCGAGCCACGCCTCGTGCGCGATGGCGTCGAGGCTCGTCAGTCCGCGCACCGGCAGCCCGAGCGCGAAGCCGAAGGTGCGCCCGGTGACGATCCCGACGCGCAGCCCGGTGAACGGGCCCGGGCCGATGCCGACGACGACGTGCGTGACGTCGGCCGGTGCGGCGTCCACGTCGGCGAGGACCGACCGGATCCCGGGGGCGAGGTGCTCGGCGTGGGCTCGCGCGTCGAGGGTCGTGGCCCGGGCCAGGACCGACGACCCGTCGTGCAGGGCGACGGTGATGGCCGTCGTCGAGGTGTCGATGGCGAGCAGGAGCACGCGCGTCAGGCTATCCGAGGCGTGCCCGCACTCATGAAGAGGCGGTGGGGTCGTGGGCGAGGTCCTCGAGCACCGCGTCCCAGCGCGAGCCGACGCCGTCGATGCGCACCGTGCGCACGTCGTCACCGGTCAGCGTCAGCTCGAGCCGCTCGTCGCTCAGCTGCTCGGCCAGGCCGGCTCCCCACTCGACCACGGTGACGCTCGCCTCGAGGTCTGCGTCGAGGTCGAGGTCGTCCAGCTCGATCGCGCTGCCGAGACGGTAGGCGTCGACGTGCACGAGGGCCGGGCCACCGACGAGCGAGGGATGGACCCGGGCGATGACGAACGTCGGCGAGGTGATCGGGCCGCGCACCCCCAGCCCCTCGGCGATGCCCTGGGTCAGGGTCGTCTTGCCGGCGCCGAGGTCGCCGGTGAGGACGAGGAGGTCACCGCCGCACAGGAGGCGCCCGAGCCGGCGTCCGAACGCCTGGGTGTCCTCGGTCGACCGCCAGGTCAGCGTCGCCGTGGCCGCCACGACTCAGCCCTCGCGCGCCGGGCGAGCCGCCCGGCCGCGCCTGCCGCGTCGGCGCTGCAGGCGGACGAGGTCGTCGGCCTGCTGTTCGAGGCGACGCTGCCGGCGCGTCTTGGCGACGTCGGTGACGATGCGGCGCACCCGGGGCTGGCGCTCCACGGGGAGCTCCTCGGCGCGGGCGCGCGCCGACTGCTCGACGAGGGCGACGAGCTGCGCGTTCAGCAGGTCGGGGTGCTCGAGCATGATGACGTGGCCGGCGTCGTTGACGACGACGTGCTCGGCACCCGGGATCGCCTCGACGATGAGCTCGCTGTGCGAGGGCGGCGTCAGGATGTCCTCGCGGCCGTTGAAGACGAGCACGATGGCGTGCCGGAAGGCGGCGAGGGCCGGACGCTTGTCGAACCCGTCGAAGGTCTTGATGTAGTCGTTGACGACGTCGAGCGGCGTGCCGAGGAGCATGTCCGCCGTGTAGCGCACGACCGAGCGCGGCACCGGCGAGTGGAACGAGTTCTGCTCGACGAGGAAGTGCTCGAGGTCGCGGCCGACCCGCCGGATCCGTGAGAACAGCTCGGGCCGGGTGCTGAGCGGCGTCAGGACGCTCGGGCCGAGCCGCTCGAGCA
>NZ_JBNDHY010000113.1:0-14052 GCF_056755315.1 Monashia sp. HAY1-2A | reverse complement strand
CCTGGACCGCATGGTCCACGCCGGCGAGCACGACGGGCTCTTCTACTCCCTCGGCTACTCCGGCCACGGTGTGCAGATGGCCACCTACATGGGCAAGCAGATGGCGGAGTACCTGAACGGCGTCCCGGACGCCAACCCCTGGCGCGACCTCGCCTTCAAGCGGATTCCCGGCCATGTGGGCCCGCCCTGGTTCCTGCCGTTCGCCGGCGCCTACTACAAGTTTCAGGACGTCATCAAGTAGTCCCGAGCTTCGACCGGTCTTTGTCGACCATTTTCTGGAGTAATGCGATGTTGACCTTCTTGACCCGCCGGGCGGCCACGTTGGTGGTGACGTTGGTGGTGGTTTCGGGCCTGGCGTTCCTGATCCCGTATGCCGGTGATGGGGATCCGGCCCGCAAGATCCTGCGGGCGCGGGTCAGTGACCCGGCGCTGGACCCCTCGCAGGTGGCGGCGTTGACCCACGAGCTGGGTCTGGACCGGCCGTTGTACGTGCAGTACTTCGACTGGTTGCGTCAGGTGGTGACGGGCAACTTCGGGTTCTCGTTCACCAGCCGGGAGCCGGTGCAGGAGCTGGTGGTGCCGGCGTTGGGGGTGTCGATGACGTTGGCGTTGGCGTCGTTGCTGCTGGCGTTGGTGCTGGCGTTGCCGCTGGGTACGTGGGCGGCCACGGCGCGGGGCGGGAAGGTGGACAACGTGGTGACGTTCACCTCCCAGAGCGCGGTCTCGGCCCCGGAGTACTGGGTGGGTCCGGTGCTGGTGCTGGTGTTCGCGCGCACGATGGGCTGGCTGCCCTCGGGTGGGTGGAGCGGGCTGAGCTACCTGGTGCTGCCGGCCTCGGCGCTGGCGCTGCGCCCGCTGGGCTACTTCACCCAGGTGACCCGGGCGGCGATGACCGACGTGCTGGCCGCCCCGTACATCACCGCGGCACGCTCGCGGGGGCTGAGCTTCCCGCAGACCCTGGTGCGGCACGGGCTGCGCAACAGCATGCTGCCGGTGATGACGTTGTTCTCGTTCTGGTTCGCCGGGCTGCTGGGCGGGTCGGTGGTCATCGAGGTGATCTTCAACATCCCCGGGATGGGGCGGCTGCTGTACACCGCGGTGCTGAACAACGACGTGCCCGTCATCCAGGGCGGGTTGATGTGGATCCTGGCCCTGGCCGTGATCATCAACACCGCCACCGACCTGCTCTACGGCGTCCTCAACCCCTCGATAAGGGTGACCAGCCATGCCTGAGACCGTGCCTGAGACCGTGACCCGACCCGCGACCGTGCCCGGCCCGCGGCCCAACCAGCGCCCCTCGGCGCTGTCCTCGGCCACGCCGCACCGGCCCAACGTGCTCTCGCTGATGCTGCGAGGGGCCCGCGGCCGGCACTGGACCTTCGGCATCGGGGCCGGGCTGCTGGCCCTGGTGCTGCTGGTCCTGGCGCTGACGCCGTGGATCGCGCCGCACGACCCGGCCGTGCAGGACCTGAGCCAGCGGCTGGCCGGCCCCTCGGCCCAGCACTGGCTCGGCACCGACCACCTGGGCCGGGACGTGCTGTCCCGGCTGATGTGGGGCGGGCGGTTCTCGGTGACCATCGCGGCGATCACGCTGGTGATCTGCGCGGTCACCGGCGGCATCATCGGGGCGCTGGCCGCCCGCCGCGGCGGCTGGGTCGACGAGCTGGTGATGCGCAGCGTCGACATGCTGATCTGCTTCCCGGACGTGGTCGTCGCGCTGTTCCTGATTGCTCTGTTCGGCCCCGGGTACGGCACCCTGATCGCGGCACTGACGATCACCGGCTGGACCCCGTTCGCGCGGCTGATGCGCGGGCTGGCGCTGGAGATCAACGCCAAGGACTACGTCGAGGCCGCCGAGATCCTCGGCTCGCCCAAGGCCTACATCATCTTTCGGCACGTCATCCCGAACGCGGCCCGGCCGGTGGTCGCGATGGGGTTCCTGCGCTTCGGGCACAAGCTGATCACCGTCGGGGCGCTGTCCTACCTGGGCCTGGGCGTGCAGCCCCCGGACTCCGACTGGGGCAAGATGCTGCTGGACTCCCAGCCCTACATGGAACGCGCACCCCTGCTGGGCATCCTGCCCGGCCTGGCCATCTTCATCACCGCGCTGTCCGTCACCATGATCGGCCAGGGCCTGGACACCAAGAAACGCCGCAAGCGCGGCCCGGCCACCGTGCCGGCCGACGCTCCGGCCCAAGCCACCGCCCCCGCGGCGGTGCCCGCGGGCGGGGCCCTGCAGGACGGGGAAGTGCTGTGATCCACGACGCACCGTCCGCGGCCCCCATCCCGCGCACCACCTTCGCCTCGATCGTCACCGAGCGGCTGAGGACGACCATCGTCAACGGCACCCTGGAACCGGGCTCGCAGCTGAACGAGCTGGAGCTGGCCCACAGCTTCGGCGTCAGCCGTGGACCGGTCCGCGAGGCGCTGCAGCGACTCGTCCAGGAGGGGCTGCTGCTCAGCGAACCCCATCGAGGGGTGTTCATCCCGGTGCTCACCGAGGACGACGTCTCGGACATCTACCTGGCCCGTGAGGCCCTGGAGTTCGCCGCCCTGCGGACGATCGTGGCCAAGGATGCCTCGGGCGCAGCCGCCCACGCGCTCGACCGCAACGTCACCCTGATGGAGAAGGCGGCGGCGGCGGGGGACTGGGAGGCTGTCGGTGTCTACGACCTGGACTTCCACGTGGCCCTGGTCGATGCCAGTGGCAGCCCGCGGCTGCGGCGGATGTTCAGCACGGTCATCTCCGAGACGAGGCTCTGCCTCGGCGTGCTCACCGCGGCTGACAGCCGGGCCAACCTCGTGAGCGAGCACCGGCAGATCTGCGACCTGATGACGGAAGGCAGGACCGAGCAGGCGCTGGCGGTCCTCAAGAAGCACTTCGACGACGCGGTGGCCACGCTGTCGAACCGGCGGCCTGCTGCCGCCACGACCGCCCGTGATGGGCGTTGAGGAGGGGCGATGAGCCAGGTGGTGGAGCAGGAGCGCAGTGTGGGTGTGGTGCACGAGATCGATCCCCTGCTGGAGATCCGGGGGCTGCGGGTGGACTTCCCGGACGTGCCGGGCACGCCGGCGATCGACGGGATGGACCTGAAGGTCGGCCGGGGTGAGATCGTCGCGCTGGTCGGGGAGTCCGGCTCGGGCAAGAGCCTGACCGCGTTGACGGTGATGGGGCTGCTGCCCCCGGGCGCGGAGGTGCTCGGCGGGCAGGCCCGCCTCGAGGGTGAGGACCTGCTGGCGATGCCGTCCAAGCGGCGCAACGAGGTCCGCGGGCACAAGGTCGGGATGCTGTTCCAGCAGCCGAAGGTGATGCTGGACCCGACCGCGCGGGTGTGGACCCAGGTGGCCGAGTCGCTGCGCACGCACCGCAACGTCGGCCGCCGGGAAGCCAAGGCGCGGGTGGTGGAGTTGCTGCGGGATGTCGGCATCCCGGAACCGGCCCGGCGGGCCTCGGCGTTCGCCTACCAGCTGTCCGGGGGGATGGCCCAGCGGGTCATGATCGCGGCCGCGCTCAGCGCCGACCCGCAGCTGTTGATCGCCGACGAGCCGACCACCGCGCTCGATGTCACGGTGCAGGCCCAGATCCTGGACCTGCTCAAGGCCAAGCGGGACGAGCTGGGCCTGTCGATCCTGCTGATCACCCACGACCTAGGCATCGTGTCGGCGATGGCCGACCGGGTCGCGGTGATGTACGCGGGCCGGATCGTGGAGGACGGCGCGACGCGCGACATCTTCGATGACCCGCAGCACCCGTACACCCAGGCGCTGCTGCGGGCCTCGCTGCTGGAG
Organism: Monashia sp. HAY1-2A; assembly: GCF_056755315.1. Taxonomy (NCBI): domain Bacteria; kingdom Bacillati; phylum Actinomycetota; class Actinomycetes; order Micrococcales; family Intrasporangiaceae; genus Intrasporangium; species Monashia sp. HAY1-2A. Next base: position 10,263 of record NZ_JBNDHY010000113.1, on the reverse strand, counting down.
GCCGAGCGGGGCCAGCTGTTCTCCATCCCGGGCAGCGTCGCCGCGGCCCGGGCCCTGGAGCACGGCTGCCGGTTCCTGCCCCGGTGCGCGATGGCCGCGCAGCTGGGCATCAGCGACACCTGCCGTGGCGTGGAGCCGGAACTGCACACCTGCGGCGAGCACGAGCACCACAGTCGATGCTACGCATCCCGAGAGCACGCGGAGGCCCGATGAGCACCAGCACCCCCCTGCCGGCGCCCACCACCCGGCCCACCACCGGACCCACCACCGGACCCACCACCGGGCCAGCCACCGGGTCCGAGCCGCTGCTGGCGGTCCAGGACCTGGTCAAGCACTATCCGGCCGGGCGGGGCAAGCGGGTGCACTCCGTGGACGGGGTGTCCTTCACGGTCGGCAAGGGCGAGGTGCTCGGGCTGGTCGGGGAGTCCGGCTGCGGCAAGAGCACCCTGGCCCGGACGATCCTGCAGGCCGTGCCGGCGACCTCCGGGCACGTGGTGTTCGACGGGCGGGACATCACCGGCGCCACCGGCGCCCAGCTCAAGGCGCTGCGCCGCTCGATGCAGTTCGTCTTCCAGGACCCCTACGGCGCGTTCGACCCGAAGATGACCCTGGGCACCAGCCTGGAGGCGCCGCTGCGCCACCACGGCGTCAAGGACAAGACCCAGCGCCGCGAACGGATGCTGGCCATGCTCGAACGGGTCGGCCTCGAGGAGGCCATCTTGTCCCGGCGCCCGCAGGAGTGCTCCGGCGGGCAGCTGCAGCGCATGGTCATCGCCAGGGCGCTGCTGCTGCAGCCCACGTTCCTCATCTGCGACGAGCCGACCTCGGCGCTGGACGCCTCGATCCGGGCCCAGATCCTCAACCTGCTCGTCGAGCTGAAGGACCAGCTGGACCTGACCCTCGTGCTCATCTCCCACGACCTGCGCGTCGTGCGCTACCTGTGCGACCGGGTCGCGGTCATGTACCTGGGCCAGATCGTCGAGGTCGCCCCCCGCGACGAGCTGTTCACCCACCCCCGCCACCCCTACACCCGGGTCCTGCTCGCGGCCTCCCTGGCCGAGACCACCGACACCACCGGGACCGCCACCCGGCTCACCGGCGAACCCCCCAGCCCGATCGACCCCCCGACCGGCTGCCGCTTCCACCCCCGCTGCCCCATGGCCCAGGACATCTGCCGCACGACCGCGCCGGAGCTGTCCAGGCCGGGGGACGACCACACCGTCACCTGCCACTTCTGGGACAGCTGAACCCGCTTCCTCCCGCCCCACCAGACGAAGGGCTGCCCCCTGATGGGACACGACCACGGCAACGGCCATGACCACGACCACGCCCATGGCCACGCGGACGAGCACGGTGACGCACCCGGCCGGAGGAACGGGCACGGGCACGGGCACGGGCACAGCCACGGGCTGAGCGCCGCCGAGGCGCTGAGCGCGGGTGCCCGCTACCGGCGACCGCTCATGATCGCCTTCCTGCTCACCCTGTCCTTCGTGGCGGTCGAGATCGTCGTCGGCATCGTCTCCGGCTCGCTGGCGCTGCTGTCCGACGCCGGTGGGCTCGGGATGTCGCTGGCCGCCATCTCCCTCGCCGGCGCCGGCTCCGTGGCCGCCCACCGGACCTTCGGCTGGTACCGGCTGGAGATCCTCGCCTCGCTGGTCAACGCGCTGCTGCTGTTCGCGGTCGCGGGCTACGTCGTCTACGAGGCGATCGACCGGCTGCGGGACGGCGCCCACGAGGTGGCCTCCACACCGATGATCGTCGTGGCCCTGGTGGGGCTGCTCGTCAACCTGGTCTGCTTCCGGCTGCTCCAGGCCGGGGCCAAGGAGAGCCTCAACCTGCGCGGCGCCTATCTCGAGGTCGTCGCCGACGCCGTCGGGTCGGTGGGTGTGCTGGTCGGCGCCGCGGTCATCGCGGTGACCTCGTGGTACTGGGTCGACTCGGTGATCGCGGTCGGCATCGGCGTGTTCATCCTGCCGCGTGCGTACCGCCTCGGGGCCGAGGCGCTCCGGATCCTGGTGGAGTCCGCGCCGGCCCACATCGACGTCGACCAGGTGGCGCGCGACCTCGAGCAGCTCGACGGGGTCGTCGAGGCCCACGACCTGCACGTGTGGACGATCACCTCTGCGATGGACGCGATGAGCGTGCACCTGAAGGTCGTGCCGGGCGCGGACATGCACGCGGTGCTCGACCGGGCGCGAGACCTGATCCGCAACGACCACCAGGTCACGCACGCGACCGTTCAGGTCGAGCCCACCGACCACACCGGGTGCGAGCTCGTCCAGTGGTGAGCTGACCGATGAAGAGGATCGTCATCGTCGGCGCGTCCCTGGCCGGACACTGCGCCGCGACGGCCCTGCGCGACCTCGGGTACGACGGTCAGCTCACGGTCGTGGGGGCCGAGCGGCACCGGCCCTACGACCGCTACCCCCTGTCGAAGGCGTTCCTCACCGGAGGCCTGCACCGACCGGGCCTCGACATCGACGGCCCGCCGGCCGACACGACGTGGCGCCTCGGGGAGGCCGCGACGGAGCTGGACCTGGCCGGGCGGCACGTGGTCGTGGAGGACCGCGCGCGGATCCCCTTCGACGGCCTCGTCATCGCGTCCGGGGCCCGGCCCCGGGACGTCGACGCGGTTGCGAACGTGCGGAACGCGTTCGTGCTGCGCACGGTCGACGACGCCGGCGCCCTGCGGGCCACCCTCGAGTCCGGCCCACAGCGGGTGGTCGTGGTCGGCGGTGGCCTGATCGGCGCCGAGGTCGCAGCGGCCGCGGTCGCCGACGGTCACGACACGACGCTCGTGGACCCGTCCGACGTGCCCACCCGCCGGGCGGTGGGTCTGCCCATCGCCGAGCACCTCCTCCGGCTCCACCGCACGGCCGGGGTCCGGGTCCGTCTCGGAACTCGGACGCGCCGCCTGGAGATCCGGGCCGGGGTGGTGGCCGGTGTGGTCCTCGACGACGGCCTCCGGCTGCCTGCGGATGTCGTCGTCATGGCGACCGGCACGGCCCCGAACGTGGAGTGGCTGCGCGGCAGCGGCCTGTCGGTCTCGGCGGGCTTGGCCTGCCGCCCCACGCTGCACGCCGTCGGCGACGACCGGGTGGTCGGGGCGGGCGACGTCGTGACGGTCCCGCACGCCCTGCTCGACGGCGAGTCGCTCCGCGTCGAGCACTGGGCCAGCACCCGCGACCAGGCTGCGCTGGCGGCCGCCAACCTGCTCGCCGGTCCCGGCTCCGGGCGTCCCCTGACCCAGCTGCCGACGTTCGGCACCACGATCCACGGGGCGCGGATCCGTTCCGTCGGCTTCCCTCAGGTCGCTGACCGCAGTCGGGTGGTCTGGGGCTCGGTCGGGTCCGGGCAGGCACTGGTGGCGCTGGGCCGCGGGAGCCGACTGGTCGCCGTGGTCTCGCTCAACGCCCACGACCGTCTTCGCCGACTCACCGATCGGCTGCGGCCCGGCGCTCTGCTCGACGAGCTCGAGCACCTCGAGGACCTCGGGGACCGCGAACCGGGCGACCAGCCCCTGACGACGTCAGGTGGCTGAGCCGGCCGCCTGTCGGCGACCGGCCTCGGGGCTCCCGGAGGCCACCGGAGGGCGCGTCGGGGCCCGCTTCACGCGGCGACCGGCTGAGCGGCCTGCTCACCCGTGCGCGCCGGCTCGTCGGTGTGGCCGGTCAGCGGCTGGAAGCGGCGCAGGCGCAGGCTGTTGCTGACGACGAACACGGACGAGAACGCCATCGCGGCGCCGGCCAGCATCGGGTTGAGCAGACCGGAGGCCGCCAGGGGCAGCGCCGCCACGTTGTAGGCGAACGCCCAGAAGAGGTTGCCCTTGATGGTGGCCAGCGTGCGCCGCGAGAGGCGGATCGCGTCGGCGGCCACCCGCAGGTCGCCACGGACCAGCGTGAGGTCGCTCGCCTCGATCGCGACGTCGGTGCCGGTGCCCATGGACAGCCCGAGGTCGGCCTGGGCCAGTGCCGCGGCGTCGTTGACGCCGTCGCCGACCATCGCCACGACCCGGCCCTCGGACTGGAGGCGCTTGACCACGTCCACCTTGTCGGCGGGCAGCACGTTGGCGATCACCGTGTCGTCCGAGACGTCGATGCCGACCGCGCGGGCCACGGTCAGTGCCGTGGCCTCGTTGTCGCCGGTCAGCAGGACGGGCGTCAGCCCGAGCCGGCGGAGCTGGGCGATCGCCTCCGCTGACGTCGGCTTGATCGCATCGGCCACCACGAGCACCCCCCGGGCCTGCCCGTCCCAGCCGACGGCGATGGCGGTCGCCCCGCTCGCCTGGGCCTGGGCGAAGGCCCGCTCCAGCTCGACGGGCAGCGTCTGGTTCCAGTCCTCGAGCAGCCGAGGCCGGCCCACGAGGACGGCATGGCTGCGGTCGCCGTCGTGCACGACGCCCTGGACGCCGAGGCCCTCGACGTTGGCGAAGTCCTCGACGCGGGACAGCGACCCGCCCTTGGCCCGCGCCGCGTTGGCGACGGCCCTGGCGATGGGGTGCTCGGAGGCGTCCTCGAGCGCACCGGCCAGCCGGAGCACCTCGTCGACGTCCTGACCGTCGGCGGCGACCACGTCGACGAGGGTCATCTGGCCGGAGGTCACGGTACCGGTCTTGTCGAGGACGATGGTGTCGATCTTGCGCGTCGACTCGAGCACCTCGGGGCCCTTGATGAGGATGCCGAGCTGGGCCCCTCGCCCGGTGCCGACCATGAGGGCCGTCGGCGTCGCCAGACCGAGCGCGCAGGGGCAGGCGATGATGAGGACCGCGACCGCGGCGGTGACCGAGGACGCCAGGCCACCACCGGTCCCGACCCAGAACCCGAGCGTGGCCGCGGCGAGCATGATGACGACCGGGACGAAGATGCCGGACACCCGGTCGGCCAGCCGCTGGACCTCGGCCTTGCCGTTCTGGGCGTCCTCGACCAGCCGCGCCATCTGCGCGAACTGGGTGTCGGACCCGACCCGGGTGGCCCGGACCACGAGGCGACCGCCGGCGTTGACCGTGGCACCGACGACGGCGGCGCCGGGCCCGACCTCCACGGGCACCGACTCGCCGGTCAGCATCGAGGCGTCCACCGCCGAGCTGCCCTCCTCGACGACGCCGTCGGTGGCGATCTTCTCACCGGGCCGGACCACGAAGCGCATGCCCACGGCCAGCTGCTCGACGGGGACCCGGCTCTCGACGGGTCCGCCCGGGCCGTCACGCAGGACCGCGACGTCCTTGGCGCCCAGCTCGAGCAGGGCCCGGAGCGCGGCGCCGGCGCGGCGCTTGGAGCGCGCCTCGAAGTACCGGCCGGTCAGGATGAACGTGGTGACCCCGGCCGCGGCCTCGAGGTAGATGTTGCCCGAACCGTCGGTCCGGGCCACCGTCAGCTCGAACGCGTGCCGCATTCCCGGCGTGCCGGCGGTGCCCCAGAACAGGGCGTAGAGCGACCACCCGAGCGCGGCCAGCGTGCCGAGCGACACCAGGGTGTCCATCGTCGACGTCCCGTGGCGCAGGTTGAGCCACGCCGCCCGGTGGAACGGCCAGGCCCCCCACACGACGACGGGCGCCGCGAGGGTGAGGGAGAGCCACTGCCAGTTGGTGAACTGCCAGGCCGGCACCATCGCGAGCGCGATGACGGGGACGGTCAGCACTGCCGAACCGATGAGGCGCTGGCGCAGCGACCGGGTGGGGTCGTCGGCAGCGTGGTCAGCGGGCTCGGCGTCCGACTGCGCCGGTCGGGGGAGGGCAGCGCCGTACCCGGCCTGCTCCACCGTCCGGATGAGCTCCTCGGGGTCCAGCCCCTCGGGGAAGAAGACCTTGGCCTGCTCGGTGGCGTAGTTGACCGTGGCGCTGACGCCGTCCATCTTGTTCAGCTTGCGCTCGATGCGGTTGGCGCACGAGGCGCACGTCATCCCACTGATCTGGAGCTCGACCTGGCTGGTCGAGACCGGCAGGCCCGACGGACGGGTGGTGGAGCTCATGTCGTTCTCCTCTGTCTCTGGGATCAGTGTGCGCCGGTGTGCCCGGCACCGGACTCGGCGTCGTGCGACTCCTCGGAGGAGCCCGTCGACGAGCCCGGCGCGGAGCCGGTGACGGTGACGGTGAACGCGGCGGTCCGCACCACGCCCCCGTGCTTGAAGTCGAGGTACAGGTGGTATCGGCCGGGGCTCGGGACCTCGGCGAAGAAGACCACACCGGGACCGGGCCGGGTCACGCCGTCGCCGGGAGCTCCTTCGGGGTGCACGTGCAGGTAGGCGAGGTCCCCGGACCGGAGGGTCACCAGGTGTCCGTAAGCGCCGAGGTAGGGCTCGAGGTCGGTGACCGGCTTACCGTTGCGCGTCACCGTCAGCGTCAGCTTGGCCGACGCCCCTGCGGCGAGGTCGCCGTCCAGCGTGACGGTGTACCCGTCGACGGTGGCGGTACGGGAGTCGGGGGCGGGGGCGGCCGGCTGGTAGGCGCCAGCTACGGCCAGGTCGTTGCCGAGGGTGAGTCCCGCCTTGGCGCCGGTGGCCTTGAAGTCCGCGAAGAGCCGCCACTGTCCGGCCGTGAGGTCGAGCGCGGTCGTCCACGTGCCGTCCGCGGCCATCACCGGGTGGACGTGCTGGAACCCGGTGAAGTCGCGACGTACGGCGATGAGGTGAAGCTGCTTCTCGTGCTCGACGTCGTACTGGGTCACCGGCCGCCCGTTCGGCCCGAGGATCGTGAACGACACCGGGACGGCGGAACCCGCCGACGCCGACATGCGGGCCAGGCGGAAGGTGTAGCCGTCCTGCGACACCATCAGCCCCTTCGGGATCGCGGCGGCGTCGGCGTCAGCACCTTCCATGCCGGCCATTACGGCGTGGTCGCCGGCCGCGGGCGGCGGACCGACGGGTCCGACCAGCTTTCCGGCACCGACCGCTCCTCCGAAGACGGCAAGCAGCGCGACGAGGAAGCCCACCAGCTTCGTGGTGACGCTCATGCGAGCGCGTATCCGGCCTCTTCGACGGCCTCCTTGACCGCGGCGTCGCCCACCGGCTCTGCGCTGGTGACGGTGAGGGCCCCGGTCTCGAGGACGACGTCGACGTGCTCGACGCCCGGGATCGCCTCGACCTCCTCGGTGACGGAGGCGACGCAGTGGCCGCAGGTCATGCCGGTCACGGTGTAGGTCTGGATGGTGCTCATGGCGGATGTCCTCTCGATGTGGTGTCGGCGGTCAGGAACGGACGAGGCGGGCGATCGCCGCCGAGGCTTCCCTGAGCTTCGCGTCGGCCTCGGGGCGGCCGGCGGCGGCTGCGTCCACGACGCAGTGGTTGAGGTGGTCGTCGAGCAGTCCGAGCGCCACCGACTGGAGCGCGGAGGTCATCGCCGAGACCTGGGTGAGGATGTCGATGCAGTACGTGTCCTCGGTCACGAGGCGCTGCAGCCCTCGGGCCTGTCCCTCGATGCGGCGGAGGCGTCGCAGGACGTCGTCCTTCCCGCTGATGTACCCCGGGTGCTGGGTCGACATGACCACCTCCAGTGCTCGTCCGACGGGCCGCCGTCCTGAAAATACGATACCCCCCTAGCGTATCGGCGTCAATGGTGCGTGCTGTGGCGCCACCAGGACGCATACTGGTACCGGGTATGCCGAAAGGACCCCGGGCCACCCCCGGGGAGGAGCAGCGGAGACGAATCGCAGATGACCGAGACGACGCACCAGCACCATGGCTACATCCACCGCAAGGACGAGTACCTGCAGCGGCTCAGGCGCATCGAGGGCCAGGCCCGGGGCCTGCAGCGAATGGTCGAGGACGAGAAGTACTGCATCGACATCCTCACCCAGATCTCCGCGATCACCAAGGCCCTGCAGTCGGTCGGGCTCGGCCTGCTGGAGGAGCACCTCGGCCACTGCGTCGTGGACGCCGCCGCTGCGGGCGGCAAGGACGCCGAGGTGAAGCTGAAGGAGGCGAACGAGGCGATCGCGCGGCTGGTCCGCTCCTGACCGTCGTCAGGCCACGCCCGCCTCTGCGCCGTCGTCGCCCTCCTCGCGGCCCGCGTCGCAGGCCGTGGGCTGGTCCTGGCTCACGAACCCCTCGCGGACGTGGCTGGAGTCGCAGAACGGCTGGTTCCTCGACCTGCCGCACCGGCACAGCAGCACGATGCGCTGGCCCTCGAGGTCGTACTCCTCGCCGTTCGGGTCCAGGAGCCGGAAGGTGCCCTTCAGCTGCAGCGGGCCGTTGCGGACCGCCTTGACGGTCGTCGGACGGGGGGACGGGGTGGGCTCGGTCATCGGGTACTCCTAGCGGGTTGGTTGCGGCAACGTCGAGACGGACTGGAGCTCGGCTCGGTAGCGGAACAGGGCCGGGGTGTCGTTGACCGCCACGACGCCGACGAGGCGGCCCCGCAGGGTCCGGGTCATGACGAACCGGTGGTCGTCCATGGCGCCGTCGACCACGGTGCTGGTGTCGCCTGCTCCGGGCAGGCCGATGCCGCGGATCCGCGCGCCGTGCTGGTCGGTCCAGAACGACGGCAGCGCCGGGACTGTCTGCGGCTGCCCGCCGATGAGGGTCGCCGCGGCGATGCGGGAGTGGTCGACGGCCGTGGCCCAGTGCTCCACGCGGCGGGCGGTGCCGTCGAGCAGAGGCTGGGGCACCCGGGCCACGTCACCCACGGCCACGACACCGGGCACCGGCGCGCCGGAGGGGTCCACTGCGGTGAGCGACAGGTCGGTGGTGACGCCACCGTCCACGGCGAGGCCGCTGTCCTTCAGCCATTCGACGTTGGGGGTGGCGCCGAGGGCGCCGACCACGATGTCGCTCTCCACGCGAGAACGGCTCCCGTCGCGGTGGTCTGCGAGCACCGCGACGAGGGGTCCGGCCCCGTCCCCCGACGGAGTGAGCGACTCGACGGTCGTGCACGTACGCAGGTCGACCCCGCGGCTGCGATGCGCCCCGGCGGCGTACGCCGAGAGCTCCGGTCCGAGCGCGCCCAGCATCGGTCCCGCCGTGGCCTCGACCAGCAGCACCTGGTGCCCCAGGGAGGCGGCCGTGGACGCGGCCTCGGAACCGAGGAAGCCTGCACCCACGACGAGCACCCGCCGGCCGGGCTCGGCGAGGGCCCGGTGCAGGGCCGAGGCGTCGTCCACGGTGCGGACGTGGTGGACGCCCGCGACGCCGACCGTGCCGGGCAGCCGTCGGGCTCGGGCGCCCGTCGCGATGACCAGCCCGTCGAACCGCACGGCGACTCCGGTCTCGAGCCGTACCTCCCGGGCCGAGAGGTCGAGCGAGGTGGCCGAGATGCCGAGAGCCCAGGTGGCCGCGAGGTCGTCGGCCCGCGCAAGCTCCAGCGCGGTCAGCTCCGGGCCCCCGACCAGCGCGGCCTTGGTGAGCGGGGGGCGGTTGTACGGCGGATGCCTCTCGGCGCCCACGATCGTCAGCCGGCCGTCGAACCCCGCCCGACGCAGGGCCTCGGCCGTGCGCAGGCCGGCCAGGGAGGCCCCCACGACGAGCACGTGCCGTGGCCGGTCCCGCGGCTCGGCGCGGCTAGCGGGTGGCATCGCGAGTGGGAGCCCTGGTGAGCGTGATGGCCAGGGCCGGGCAGGCCCCCACGCTCTGCTCGACCCCCGCGAGGTGCCGGGGGTCCGGACGCTCGACGACCTGCAGGGTGCCCCGGTCGTCGAAGGAGAAGACCTCCGGTGCGGCGAGCATGCACAACCCGTGGCCTTCGCAGCGGTCGACGTCGACGGTCACCAGCACGGGGTCCTCCTGAGGCGTCATGGTCCAAGCCGAGGTAAAAGTACTATACGGGGGGAGGGTACCCAGTCAAGGTCCGGAGACCCTTGACTTCATACGGTAGGGGGGTAACCTATCGGCCAGGTACTGGGCCGGTTCCGCACGAACCGGGGGTCGCGTCCGCGGCGCGGCGGCATCACGCCGGTCGCGAGATCCCACCCAGGCCACCCATGCGCCGCAGCGCCGGCCAGACACGAGGAGAACACCGGGATGTGCAACACCACTGCCACGTACACCGTCGAGGGCATGACCTGCAACAGCTGCGTCACCAAGGTGACGAACGCCGTGAGCGGCATCGAGGGGGTCAGCGACGTCGACGTCGACGTCTCGAACGGGACGCTCGAGATCAGCGGCCACATCGACGACGCCGCCATCCGTGCGGCGGTGGCCCAGGCCGGTTACAAGATCGCCAACTGACGGGGTGCCGCGGTGCGGGGTCCTGACGCACGCACGCGTCAGGACCTGTCTCCTATACACATCTCCGAGCCCACGAGACGCGTAGTAATTTGGGGGGGGGGGGTTTTT
>NZ_JBNDHY010000112.1:0-14079 GCF_056755315.1 Monashia sp. HAY1-2A | reverse complement strand
CGCCGACACCGTCCTGTTCATGGACGGCGGCCGCATCGTCGAACAAGGCCCCCCCACCCAGGTCCTGGGCAACCCGAAGGAACCCCGCACCCGCAAGTTCCTCGACAAGGTGCTCTGACCCACCCACACCGGGTACGAGGGTCGCGACCCAGGGATCAGCGTCTCTGTAGAATGTCAACAGGCTGCGGTCAGGCGCCACCGGCTCCTGACCGCAGCCCGAACAACCTGTGGACAGACCATGCCGTGCCAGCACGGTGCACCGGGGCCGAGCCCCGGCTTACTGAGGGGAGCTGCGCCGTGGCGCGGAACACCGTTTCGTCAACATCGATCCCGAGGACCACGTTCGCCGCCATGGTCGGAGAGCGGATCCGGGCGGACATCATCGAGGGCGCCCTCCGACCCGGGAGCCAGCTCAACGAGGTGGAGCTCGCGGCGAGCTTCGGTGTGAGCCGGGGACCGGTCCGCGAGGCCCTCCAACGGCTGATCCAGGAGGGTCTGCTGCGCAGCGAGCCGCACCGCGGTGTCTTCGTGCCCGTGCTGGAGGCGGCGGACATCGACGACATCTACCTGGCGCGGGAGGCGCTGGAGACGGCCGCGCTGCGGAGGGTCACCGGGACCTCGCGGGCGCTGTCGTCGTACAAGACCCTCGACCGGATCGTCCGCGCGATGGAGTCGGCCGAGAAGTCGGACGACTGGAGCACGGTCGTCAGCCGCGACCTCGACTTCCACACCGCCCTCGTGGCAGCCGCCGACAGCCCCCGGCTGGAGCGCATGTTCACCACGGTGATCTCCGAGACACGGCTCTGCCTGGCCCTGCTGACGACCGCGTACGACCGCGCGGACCTCGTGCAGCGGCGCGACGACCTCGTCCAGGAGCACCGCCGGATCCTCGACCTCGTCCACACCGGTGACGTCGAGGGCGCCGTCGCCGTGCTGAAGACGCACTTCGAGGGTGGGAAGGGCACGCTCAAGGAGGGGATGGCAGCGGACGCCTCGAGGCCGCACGCCGGCTGAGATCCGCTCCCGCGGCGCTCAGGCGCCGGGCGCCGGGGCCTCGTTGGCGGCCCGGCGGGCGATGACGTCCCGCACCATCTCGCGGTTCTCCTCCAGCAGAGCCGTCACCGCCGCGACGGCCTTCTGCGGGCGGCGCGAGGCGAAGGCCTCCACCAGGTCACGGTGCTCGGACCGCACTGCGTCGGTGTTCTCGTACTCGCGCCGGTCCACGCTGAGCAGGACCAGGAAGTAGCGCAGCTCGACCATCAGACCCGCATAGAACGCGTCCAGCCGGGGGCTGCCGAGGGTGGCCACGATCGCCTGGTGGATCGCGAGGTCGGTCTCCACGATGGTGCGCGCGTCCCCGGACTCCAGCGCCGCCTCGAACGTCGCGTGGGCCGCCTCGACCCCGCTGAGGTCGGTGCGCTTCCCGAGATTGGTCGCGGCGAGCCTCTCGAGGTGCAGGCGCACCGTGAAGACGTCGAGGATGTCATCGTCGGTGGGGTCCCAGACCACGAGGCCGCGGTTGAAGCTGTACCGGACGAGGCCGGAGCTCTGCAGCAGACGCAGCGCCTCCCGCACGGTGTTCCGCGAGAGGCCGAGGGTCCGGGCGATGCCTGCCTCGCTGATCCGCTCACCCGGTCGCATCGACCCGTCGAGGATGAGGTTCCCGAGCCCGTCGGCGACCTGCTGGGCGGTGCTCCGCCCGACCACCTCGATGCCTTCGATCCCGGACATCCTGCGAATGTACTACAGCCGTACAGTTGAGAAGATCTGGAACGACGAGGTCTGCCTCAGCCCCGGCCGACGACGGCATGAGTGCGCGGCTGCCCGGGCGGAGAGCCCAGCCCGGGCAGCCGCGCAGTCTCTGCTCAGGCGTCGGCCCGCTTGAGCGCCCGGCGCCAGGCCTCGACGCCCTCGTCGATCTGCTCGCTCGTGACGATGAGTGGCGGGATGAAGCGCACGACGTTGCCGCGGGTGCCGCACGTCAGCAGCAGCAGGCCCTCGTCGATGGCGGCCTGCTGGACGCCGGCGGCGAGGTCGGGCCGCGGCGTGCCGTCGGCGTCGACGAACTCGCACCCCACCATGAGCCCGCGCCCGCGGATGTCGACCGTCGCCTTGATGTCCGGTGCGATCTCGCGCAGCGCGTCGATGAGGCGGGCACCCTGGGTCGCGGAGTTCTCGACGAGCCGCTCGCGCTCGACGACGTCGAGGGTCGCCAGGGCCGCCGCGCACGAGACGGCGTTGCCGCCGTACGTGCCGCCCTGCGAGCCGGGCCAGGCCTTGCTCATGAGCGACTCGGACGCGGCGATGGCCGAGAGCGGGAACCCGCTGGCCAGACCCTTGGCGGTGATGAGGACGTCGGGCGTGATCCCGGAGGGCTCGTGTCCCCAGAAGGTGCCGGTGCGCCCGACCCCGGTCTGTACCTCGTCGAGGACGAGCACGATTCCGTGCCTGGTCGCCCGCTCACGCAGACCCTGCAGGAACGCGTCCGGGGTGGGCAGGTAGCCACCGTCGCCGAGGGCGGGCTCGATGAGGAACGCGGCGGTGTCCGCGACGGCACTCGTCGTGGCCAGCAGGTAGTCGAGCTCACCGAGCGCGAACTCGACCGTCGTCTCCTCGTCCCAGCCGTAGCGGAACGCGTACGGGAAGGGTGCCGTGAAGACTCCGGACATCAACGGCGAGAACCCGCTGCGGAACTTGGTCCCGGCCGTGGTGAGCGAGGCGGCCGCGACCGTGCGGCCGTGGAAACCGCCCTGGAACGTGATGATGTTGGGCCGGCCGGTTGCCATCCGGGCCAGCCTGACGGCCGCCTCCACGGCCTCGCTGCCGCTGTTGGCGTAGAACACGCTGTCGAGGCCGGCCGGCAGGAAGTCGCCGAGGCGCTCGGTCAGGTCGAGGATCGGGTTGTGCCGCACGGTCGTGTACTGGCCGTGGATGAGCTTGCCGACCTGCTCCTGGGCCGCACGGACGACGTCGGGGTGACAGTGCCCGGTGCTCGTCACGCCGATGCCGGTCGTGAAGTCGAGCCAGCGGCGGCCGTCGGCGTCGTAGACGTAGCTGCCGAGCGCGTGGTCGACGAGGACGGGTGTGGCGGTCTTCAGCAGCGGTGACAGGGCGGTCATGCGAGGCCTCGCTCTCGGGTGGGGATGGCGATGTACTTGACGTCCAGGAACTCTTCGATGCCGAGGCGGCCGCCCTCGCGACCGAGCCCGGAGTGCTTGATGCCGCCGAACGGGGCCGACGGGGTCGACACCAGCCCGGTGTTCAGCCCGACCATGCCGACCTCGAGCCGCTCACTGACGTTGAAGGCCAGGTCGAGGTCCTGGGTGATGACGTAGCCGACCAGCCCCCACTCGGTGGCGTTCGCGGCGGCGATGACCTCGTCGAGGTCGGTGAAGGTCTGGATGGCCGCGACCGGCCCGAAGATCTCCGTGGTGAGCAGGTCGGACGAGGCGTCGACGCCGGTGAGGACGGTCGGCTGGACGAAGTAGCCCCGGCCCGGGACGCTGTTGCCGCCCGAGACGACCGTGGCCCCCTTCGCGACGGCGTCCTCGACCAGGCGCAGCACCTTGTCGCGGCTGGGCGCGTCGATGAGGGGCCCGACCTCCACGCCGTCGACCGTGCCGTCGCCGACGCGCATCGCGCCGAGCCGCTCGCCCAGGCGCCGGGCGAACTCGTCGCTGACGCCGGCGTGGACGAAGAAGCGGTTGGCCGCGGTGCACGCCTCCCCCATGTTGCGCATCTTCGCCTGCACCGCCGCCTCCACGGCGATGTCGAGGTCGGCGTCCGGCAGGACGATGAAGGGGGCGTTCCCGCCGAGCTCCAGCGAGGTCCGCACGACCTGCTTCGCGGCCTGCTCGAGGAGGATCTTGCCGACGGCGGTCGACCCGGTGAACGACAGCTTGCGGATGATGCCGCCCGTCAGGACCGGCTCGATGACCTCGGCCGCGCGGGAGGTGGTGACGACGTTGAGGACCCCGTCGGGCAGCCCGGCCTCCTGCAGGATGCGGGCGAGGGCGAGGCTCGACAGCGGGGTCTGCGGGGCCGGCTTGAGCACCATGGTGCAGCCGGCGGCGATGGCGGGGCCGATCTTGCGCGCGCCCATCGCCAGCGGGAAGTTCCACGGCGTGATGAGCAGGCAGGGCCCGACGGGCTGACGCATCACCAGGGTGCGGGCCGTGCCGTCGGGTCGCTGGGTGAAGCCGCCGTCGACGCGGACGGCCTCCTCGGCGAACCACCGGAAGAACTCGGCGGCGTAGCCGACCTCGCCACGCGCCTCCGGCAGCGACTTGCCCATCTCCAGGGTCATGAGCAGCGCCAGGTCCTCCTGACGCTCCATCAGGGCCGCGTACGCCCGGTAGAGGATCTCGGAGCGGGCCCGGGCCGGCGTGGCAGCCCAGGCGGCCTGGGCGTCGCGGGCCGCGGCGGCTGCCGCAGCCCCGTCCGCGACGTCGGCGTCCGCGACGGTGGCCAGGACCTCCTCGGTGGCCGGGTTGAGGACGTCCATCGTGGCGCCGGACGCCGCAGGGCGCCAGGTGCCGCCGATGAGCAGCTCCGTGGGGACGGCTGCCAACAGCCGGGCCGCCGGCGTGAGGTCGGTGGTTGTCGTCATGGTGTGGACTCCTTCGGGCGGATCGTGGGGGTCGAGGTCAGGGCGTCGTCGAGCACTTCGGCCAGGTGCCTGACCGGGGCGCGCGCGCCGGAAGGTGGCGTGCTGCCGGGGGTGGTGCGCGTGAGGTGGTCGATCTGGCACTGGCAGCTGAAGCCGTCGGCGATCGCCACCGCATCAGGGGGCAGGTTCGCCAGCTTGCCGGCCAGGTCGTGCCCGGCGACGGCCATGGAGGTGTCGTAGTGCTCGGCCTCGAAGCCGAAGTTGCCGGCCAGACCGCAGCACCCCTCCGACTCGGTGGCCTCGATGCCGAGCCGGCGCAGCACCCGGGTGTTGCTCGCCGCGCCGAACACGGCGTGCTGGTGGCAGTGCGTCTGCGTCAGCGCCCGAGCGGGAAGCCGCGGCGGGGACCAGCCCGCGTCGAGGCGGCTCTCGATGACGGCGGCGAACGTCGTGACGCGGGCGGCGACGCGCCGGGCCGCCTCGGTCTCGACGAGCTCGGGCAGGTCCTTCTTCAGCGCGGCCGCGCAGCTCGGCTCCAGCACGACCAGCGCGGCATCGCCGGTCGCGTCCAGGGCCGCGACGGTCCGCCCGAGGATCCGGCGTGCGGCGTCGAGCTGACCGGTGGTGATCCACGTCAGGGCGCAGCAGACCTCGGGGGCCCCGGCCACCGACAGCTCCGCCTCCCTCAGCACCCGTTCGGCGGCGCCGACGAGCCGAGGACGGAACCCGCGGGTGAACGAGTCGGTCACGATGAGGACGTCTGGCTGGTCATCGTGCCTGCCGAGGACGGCGGCACGTCGCGGCGTGAAGGCGGGCAGGACGCGGTGCGGTGTCACTCCCCCGATCCGCAGGGCGAGGGCGCGCAGGGCCCTGACCCGCAGCACGGCATTCGCGAGGGCCGGCACGCGGCCGGCCACGGAGATCCAGCGCGGCAGCCATCCCAGCGAGTAGTGCGACCTCGGCCGCAGCCGGCGCCGGTAACGCTGGTGCAGGACCTCGGACTTGTACGTCGCCATGTCGACGCCGACCGGGCAGTCCGACGAGCACGCCTTGCAGGACAGGCACAGGTCCAGCGCCTGGTGCACCTCGTCGGACCGCCACCCGTCGGGCAGCAGCGTCCCGGTCGTCATCTCCTGGAGCACGCGCGCGCGGCCGCGCGTGGAGTCCTCCTCCTGGCCGGTGGCCCGGTACGAGGGGCACATGAAACCGCCGTGGTCGCTGCGGCACCGGCCGACGCCGACGCAGCGCTGCACGGCGGCGGTGAAGTCGCGGTCGTGCGGGTAGGCGAAACCGGTGCCGTTCCCGGCGGTCGCGGGGTGGCGGACGCTCAGCGGCAGCAGGTCGCGCTCGAGCGGCGCCGGGTCGACGATGATGCCGGGGTTGAGGACGCCTCGTGGGTCGAAGAGCGCGCGGAACTCGGCGAACAGCGCGAGCATCGTCGGCGAGTACATGCTCGCGAGCAGCTCACTACGCGCGCGACCGTCACCGTGCTCGCCGGAGATGGAACCGCCGTGCCGGGCGACGAGCCGGGCCGCGGCGCGCACGAACCGAGCCATGGCCGACGTGCCCCGCTCCGTGCCGAGGTCGAAGGTGATGCGCACGTGCACGCATCCGGCACCGAAGTGCCCGTAGAGGACGCCGGACAGGTGGTGCTCGGCCAGAAGGGCCCGGAAGTCGCGCAGGTAGCCCGCCAGGTTGTCCGGGTGGACCGCCGCATCCTCCCAGCCGGCCCACGTCTGGGTCGTCGCGTCCGGGCGGGTCGACAGGCCCGCGCCGTCCTCTCGCACCCGCCAGAGGGCCGCGCGGTCCGGTGCCTCGGTCACGACGAGACCGTCCCTGAGCCGGCCGTGCCGACGCAGCGTGGCCATCAGGCCTTCGGCCGCCGCGGCGAGGTCCTCCTCGGTGTCGCCGTCCAGCTCGACGTAGAGCCACGCCTTCCCGGCCGGCAGGGCGGCGACGGACTCGGCTCCTCGCCGCGCCACCATGGTGGCCACGATCGCCTCGTCGATCCCTTCGACGGCGGTGGGTGAGAACGGCAGGAGGACCGGGACGTCGGCAGCGGCGTCGACGATGTCGTCGTAGCCGAGCACGAGCAACGTGGTCCTGGTGGCCCGCTGCACGAGCGAGAGCGTGGCGCAGACGGTCAGCGCGCACGTGCCCTCGCTGCCGGCGAGCGCACGTGCCACGTCGAAGCCACGCTCGGGCAGCAGCTCGTCGAGGTGGTAGCCGGACACCTGCCGCTGGATGCGGCCCAGCTCGGTCCGGATCGCGACGAGGTTCGCGGTCACGAGGTCGGTGAGCGCCGCCGTCAGCTGTGCCGCGTGCTCGACGGCGTGCGCCTGCGCGGTGGCACCCGGCTGGTCCAGGGCCGTCACCCCGCCGCGTCCGGCCCGCAGGAGACACCCGTCCGGCATGACGACGTCGAGCGACTCGACGTGGCTCGAGGTCCGGCCCCATCGCACCGAGTGGTTCCCGCACGCGTCGTTGCCGACCATGCCGCCGATCGTGGCCCGCGAGTGCGAGGACGGGTCGGGCGCGAACATCAGGCCATGGGGTGCGGCGGCGGCGTTGAGGCGGTCGAGCACGACGCCGGCCTGGACGGTCGCCCGCCGAGCCTGCGGGTCGACCTCGAGGACCGCGTCGAGGTGACGTGACAGGTCGATGACCACGCCCGCGCCGATGGCGTTGCCGGCCATGCTCGTCCCACCGCCGCGGGTGGTGACCGGCACACCGAGGTCCGCACACGCGCGGACCAGGTCCTGAACCTGTGCCACGGTGCGCGGGAAGGCGACGGCCAGCGGGGGCACGCGGTAGTTCGACGCGTCGAAGGCGTACATGGCCCGGGCGCCGTCGGAGAAGTCCAGCTCCACCTGTGAGCACGCCTGCTCCAGTGCCGCCCGGACGGTGGACCGGTCGGGGGGCGTCGTCGACACCTGACCGAGGCCCACCGTTGAGACGTTCACGGAGAAACTGTAGAACAGTTGAACTGCGCATCGCAAGATGGATACTGTAGAACAGTTCTACAAAACTCTCGATGCCGTCCCGTGGGAGAAGGACATGGACCTGGACTTCACGGTTCGCCGCACGACCGCCCCCCAGCAGGTGGCGGACGGCCTCTCGCAGCTCATCCTCTCGGGCCACTTCGGCCCCGGGACGCGGCTACGCGAGAGCGCCATCGCGGCCGAGCTCGGCGTCTCCCGGAACACCGTCCGCGAGGCGGTTCGCATCCTCCAGCTCGGGGGCCTGGTCCGCTACCGGGTCAACAAGGGCGCCGTCGTCATCGCGCCCACGCCCGAGGTCGTGGACGGCCTCTACGAGGCGCGGTGCCAGCTGGAGGTCGCCGCAGTGCGCGAGCCCCGGGAGGCCGCGGAGCTGGCACCGCTGCGCGCGGCCTTCGCCCGGCTCGCCACCGCCGCGGACACCCTCGAGGTCAGGGACATCGTCACCGCCGACCTCGACTTCCACGCGGCCATCGTCGCCCTGCTCCGCAGCAGCCGGATCGACGCCTTCTACGCCGAGCTGACCACCGAGCTGCGCTTCTACCTGTCCGTGCTCTCGATGCAGGACCACGAGCCCCACCATCGGGTGTCCATCGTGACCGAGCACGCGGCCATCCTCGAGGCGATCGAGTCGGGCAGGCCTGTCGACGCGGTGAGGGCGGTGCGCACGCACGTCGAGGACAACGCCCGCCGAGTGTGCGACATCGTCGCCCGCGATACGACCGGCCCGACGCGATGAGCTCTCGTCACCGCACCGACGGCGCTCAGGGCAAGGGTGCAGTCTCACCGGACGGCGACGGACGCAGCGCGCACCGGGCCATCTGGGTCCAGCGAGCCTCGGACGTCATTCCCATGAAGTGCAGGACGTGCGGCCGCGGAACCTGCGGACGCGTCGCGTACGACTCCGGGGAGGAGTTGTAGCAGGTCTCCGCGGTCCGGCCCTCGAGGTACGGCTGGTTCCAGCCGGTCGGCAGCCAGCTGGTCCCCAGCAGGAACGCCGAGCCCAGTCCCGGACCGGCCCACCGGTACTCGTCGTCTCCCCGACGCCAGCCGAGCGCCGCGAGGACCGCGCCCTGGTCCGCCCACGGTCCGGGCTGCCGACCCGCCGCGGAGACGGCGTCGAGGAACGAGAAGGACTCGGGGCAGGACCGCATGAGCCAGACGCCGGTGTTCGGGTTGACGCGGTGCTCGAACGGGACGTGCTCCAGCGCCAGAGCCTGGAAGTGGTCCGGGTGCAGGTGGTCGGCGACGTCCTCGTCGGTGCGCATCACCAGCACGTCCGCATCGAGCCACAGCGCCAGCGGGTAGTCCTGGAGGGCCTGCCGCAGCAGGCTCACCTTGAGCCACTTGGCATCCTGCGCCGAGGCACTCGCCCGCTCGCCGTCCACCTCGACGTCGACCGCGCGGACGTCATAGCCCCACCGGTCGGCCAGACGCCGGAAGGTCGGGAGTGCCAGCTCGTGCAGCACCCGGCGCATCGTCGGGCCGGCGGCGGTGAGGACCACGCCTCGAGGTGGTTGGAGTCGCGAGTCGGCACCTCCCGCATCTCGCCGCGACTCCGACATCGCCCCTCCCTCCGGCTGCCCTGCGGCGAACCTACCGCCTCGGGGCGCTGCGGCGGGCGCCTCCACCTCGGAGACACGCCCTAGGCGACCCGGTCCTTGAGCTTGTAGTAGGCGCCGGCGACGGGCAGGAACCATGGCGGACCGAAGTGCCCGGGGATGCGCCGGAAGGGGACGTCGCCCCAGATGTTCGCCTCGCGGACCCCGGACATGTACTCGGCCATCTGACGTCCCATGTACGTGGCCATCTGGACGCCGTGCCCGGCGTACCCCATCGAGTAGTAGACGCCGTCGTGCTCGCCGGCGTGGACGCGGCGGTCGATGCTCATGTCGACCAGCCCTCCCCAGCAGTAGTCCACCCTGGCGTCGGCCAGCTGGGGGAAGAACCCGACCATGGCCTCCCTGAGGATCTTCCCGCTCTTCACGTCGGACTGGGGGCTGGACATCGCGAACCGTGCCCGGCCGCCGAACAGGAGGCGGTTGTCGGGGGTGATGCGGAAGTAGTTGAGGAGGTTCTTGGAGTCCGACGCGACGCGGCGGTTCGGCAGGAGGTCGTCGCACCTGCCGGCGTCGAGCGGCTCGGTGGCGATGATGAAGCTGCCGACCGGAGCGATGCGGACCTGCTGCCAGCGGAACGGCCGGCGGGTGTAGGCCCCCGTTGCGATGAGGACCTGCTCGGCCTGGATCCGGCCTCTCGGGGTCACGAGCTCGTGGCCGGAGCCAACCCTGCTCAGGCTCAGCACGGGCGCCTCCTCGTGGATCGTCACGCCGGCGCGCTCGGCCGCCTCGCCGAGCCCGCGGATGTACTTGCCCACGTGGAGACTCGCGCTCTTCGACTCCACCATTGCCCCATGGAAGGAGTCCGACCCGATCTCGCGACGCAGCTCGCTCTTCGGGACGAGCTGCGAGTCCCCTCCCAGGCGGGTGTTCAGCAGCTCTGCGGTCTTCTCGAACCCCTCGTAGTGCGACGCCTTGGATGCGAGGTTGAGCTTGCCGGGACGCCCGAAGTCGCAGTCGATCTGTTCCTCGGTCACGAGCTTCTCGATGACGTCGATGGCCTCCGTGTAGGCGCCGTACAGCCGTGCTGCCGCGTCGAAGCCGTACTTCTCCACCGCCTGCCGGATGCCGATCGCCATGCCCGTCGTCGCCATACCGCCGTTGCGACCGGAAGCGCCGAACCCCACGGTGTGCTGCTCGAAGAGCTGAACCTTCGCCCCCCGTCGTGCAAGGTGCAGCGCCGCGACGACCCCGGTCAGGCCACCGCCGACGACGGCCACGTCGGCGCGTCCCTCCACGCTCGTCCTCGACCTCTCGGGGGAGCTCGCCGGTGCGGTGTCGAGCCAGTAGGACGTGAACTTCATTTCGTACTCCTCCAGCAGGGGATGGGCGCGGCTTCGGGGGCCGCCGGCGAGGGACCAGACCAGGCGGCAGCCGTCGCCGCGGGCCAGCATAGCTGTTGACAGTTGACTACTGTACACGTATGGTCGACCATCGACCAGAGGGGACGGACCGCTCTGGGACCGAGCACCAGGAGGACCCGTGGTTTTCGCACCGCCGAAGTTCGTCACGTTCGACATGAACGGCACGCTGATCAAGTTCGCCATCAACGACGCGATGCGCCAGGTCCTCGGCGACCGGCTGCCGGCCGAGGTCGCCGACGAGTACCTGCGCATCTGCAAGGCCTACCGGATCGACGAGTGCACCGGCGCCTACCAGCCCTTCCACCAGATCGTGGCCCGCTCCATGGAGCGCGCCGCGCGCTGGGTCGGCCTGCCGTTCCGCGAGGAGGACGCCCGGGCCGTCTACGACATCGTCCCGACCTGGGGCCCCTACCCCGGCGTCACCGCGGCCCTGAACCGGCTCGCCGAGGCGGTGCCGCTGGTCATCATCACCAACAGCGACACCCACCACGCCGTGCGCCTGGCCGAGAACCTGCAGGCCCCGTTCGAGCTGGTCATCAGCGCCGAGGAGATGGGCACCTACAAGCCGCGCCTGGCCGCGTTCGAGTACCTGTTCGACAAGCTCGGCGTCACCCCCGCCGAGCTCGTGCACGTCTCCGCCAGCCCGATGTACGACCTGCGCACCGCGGCCGTCATGGGCATCCGGGACAAGGTCTACGTCGACCGCGGCTTCGAGCAGGACGAGCACTGGCTCGGCTACGAGCGGATCACCGACATCGCCGACCTGCCCGTCCTCTTCGGCCTGCCGCGTCCCTGACACGACCTTGACACGACCCTGACACGACCGGAGGACCGCGCACATGGTGATCGACAGCCCGGCGGTGGTGGCATGAGCGCTCCCCTGCCGCAGACCGTGGCCGGCGACTCGGCGTCCGAGCGGCTCCTCGCCCTCGGGCTGGAGCTGCCGGACCTCGAGGACAACGCCTACTTCGTGCACCACCGGGCGGTGGGCGAGAGCATCCACATCGCCGGCCAGCTGCCGATCAAGGACGGTCGGCTGCTGGGCCGGGGCGTCGTCGGACGGGACGTGGACGTGGAGACGGCCAAGGAGCTCGCACGCCACGCCGCTCTCAACTGCCTCGCCGCCGCCGTGCAGGCGGTGGGAGACCTCGACCGGGTCCGGGTCGTGCAGATGCTCGTGTTCGTCGCCAGCCCGCCGGACTTCGGACTGCAGTCCCAGGTCGCCAACGCGGCCAGCGAGCTGCTCATCGAGGTGCTGGGCGAGAACGGGCGGCACGCCCGGACCGCGATCGGCGTCGCCGGTCTGCCGCTCGACACCCCGGTCGAGATCCAGATGGTGTGCACCGCCGTGTAGCAGCACGACGCCCGACCGTGTCCAGACGCAACCACGAGGAGTCCAGCGTGAACCGGATCCAACGAGCCCTCGACGGCCTGGTCGAGCGGGTCAGCACCCCCGCGCCGATCGTGCTGGTCGACGTCATGCAGGACAACATCGAGCGCATGCAGCGCTTCGGTGACGAACACGGTCTCGACGTCAGGCCCCACGTCAAGACGCACAAGTGCGTGCAGATCGGTCGGCGCCAGGTCGCGGCCGGCGCCGTCGGGATCACCGCCGGCAACGTCGGCGAGGCCGAGGTGTTCGCCGAGGCCGGGTTCGACGACATCTTCATCGCCTACCCGATCTGGCCCGCGGGGACGAAGGGCGAACGGATCCGCCGGCTCGCCGAGTCCACCCGGCTGCGGGTGGGCGTCGACAACGTCGCGGCGATCGAGGCCCTCGCCGGCGCCATGGGTGACGAGCCCGACCGCCTCGAGGTCGTCGTCGAGGTGGACTGCGGCGCACGGCGTTCCGGGGCCCCGCCCGAGCTCGCGGGCGACCTCGCGCGCGCTGCCCGCACGTGCGGGCTCGTGCCGGTCGGGGTGTTCACGTACCCCGGTCACGGCAGCTCCGGCCGGGAGGCTCGCAGACAGGCCGCGAGGGACCAGCAGGACGCGCTCGTCACCGCCGTGCGCAGCCTCAGCGCCGTCGGGGTCACCGCCGAGGTCGTCAGCGCCGGCTCCACGCCGACCATCGAGTTCACGGGCAGCGACGTGGTCACCGAGATCCGTCCCGGCGAGTACGTCTTCTGCGACCGGGACAACACCCGGCTCGGCGCCTGCACCGAGGACCAGGTCGCCCTGTTCGTCGCCGCGACGGTGGTCAGCGACTGGGTCCCCGACCAGGTCATCCTCGACGTGGGAACCAAGGCGCTCAGCCGCGAGGGAAGCGTCGAGCGCGGCTTCGGTGGCGTCGCCGGCACGAAGGCGGTGCTGACCAAGCTCAACGAGTACCACGGGTTCCTCGGGCTGCCCGCCGGCAACTTCCGGCCCGGCATCGGCACCGTCGTCCCCGTGGTGCCGAACCACGTCTGCCCCGTGGTGCTCAACTTCGAGGAGCTCATCGTCACCGACAGCGCGGGCACGTCGGTGCAGCGATGGCCGGTCGACGCCCGCGGGTTCCTCAACTGACCGTTCCCGGAGTGGACCCTCCCCTTGGTCCGCCGTCGACACCCTCCCACCCGTAAAGGAATGCCTGACATGAGACTCGAGAAGGTGACGGCGCTGGTCACCGGCGCCAGCAGCGGGATCGGAGAGGCGGTGAGCGCGCGCTTCCGCCGTGAGGGCGCGCGTCTGCTCCTCACGGGGCGCAGGGAGCGCCTCGACACCGCCGAGCCGGACGACCTCTACGTCCCCGGTGACCTCAACGACGAGGCGTTCGTCGAGAGCCTGGCCCGCCGGGCCGCCGAGTCCCTCGGCGCCGTGGACGTCGTCGTCCTCAACCACGGCCTGCAGGTCAGCAGCCCGCTCACGGACATGGCGTACGAGGACGCGAAGCGCGTCCTCGACAGCAACCTGCTCAGCGCGTTCCTCGTCATGAAGCACTTCGCGCCGCTCATGCCCCCCGCGGGAGGGGCGTTCGTCTGCGTCGGCTCACGGCTCGGCATGGTCGGCAAGCCGGACGAGGTCCTGTACTCCGCCGCCAAGGGAGGCCTGATCATGCTCGCCAAGGGCGCGGCGATCGAATGGGCCTCTCGCAACATCCGCGTCAACGTCGTGGCTCCCGGCCTGACCGCCACCCCGGTCATCGAGGCCTCGATCCAGCGCCGCCCCGACCCCGACGCGTACCGGCGCGAGCGTGAGTCCCAGATCCCGCTCCACCGGCTCGCCACACCCGACGAGATCGCCGACGCGATCCTCTTCCTCGCATCGTCGGAGTCGTCGTACGTCACCGGGGCGGTCCTGCCCGTCGACGGCGGCTACACCGCCTTCTGAGGCCGGGACGCCGGCGGCCCCGAGCCTGACCGCCGTCCGGAGCCCGACGCACTGTCACGTAAGAAGCACTGACGCATATCGGTCGAAAAGCGTCACGACACGAGACCCGACGCGCGCTCTATCGTGCTCTCGCCCCGGTCTGTCTCTTATACACATCTGACGCTGCCGACGACGGA
>NZ_JBNDHY010000111.1:0-14307 GCF_056755315.1 Monashia sp. HAY1-2A | reverse complement strand
ACCGCGGGAGGCCCTCCCCTGTCAGCAGCTCACAGCGCGAAGTCGCACTCCCTCAACCAACGTGCCCGGTCAGTACAACTAGGGTTGCCGGGTCGCGGCCACGGGCCGCCACCCGCCCGGCCGGTGCCGGGTGACCCGACCACCCAGGGGGCCTCTCACCCATGAAGACCATGACGACCCGCGCCGTCACTCTCGCCGGCGCCCTCGCGATCAGCCTCGGTGCTGCCGCGTGCTCCAAGGCGGGCACCCCGACGGCGGCCTCCACGGGCTCGTCCGCGGCGAGCTCCGCGTCGACCTCCGCGACGTCCACGGCCGCCCAGGCGCCCCAGCCGGCCGACCTGCTCGAGAAGGCCAAGACCAACGCGCTCGCCGCCACGTCGGCCGTGTTCGCCGGCGATGTCGAGCAGGACGGCAAGAAGGTCACCATCGAGTTCAAGGGAACGAGCGACGGCAAGACCTCGGACATCTCCATCGCGATGGAGGGCAGCGGCCGGGCGCGCCTCATCACCGTGCCGGACGCCGTGTACATCCAGGCCGACGAGACCTTCTGGAAGAAGCAGGGCGCTCCGGCGTCGGTGCAGAAGGCCGGGGACAAGTTCATCAAGGCACCCTCCTCCGCGTCCGCGATGGCCGACAGCCTCAGCCTCAAGAGCTTCCTCGAGAAGGCGTTCGCCGAGGTGAGCGCCGACAAGCTGTCGAGCACCGTCGGCGAGGAGTCGGTCAACGGCACCGAGTGCTGGGTCCTCACCGACAAGAAGGGCAAGAGCGAGGGCGCGCTCTACGTCTCCAAGGACGCCTTCCAGGTGGTGCGCTTCAGCGGCTCGTCCAAGAGCCCCGGGCAGCTCGACTTCTCCAGGTGGAACGAGGACCTCGGCATCAAGGCGCCGGACGCGAGCCAGATCATGCCGCTCGGCTGACGCGTCCGAACCGCGAGGGGCCGTCCGCAGTGCGGGCGGCCCCTCGTCGCGCGTGCCCGCACGGCTCGTTCAGCCGGGAGTGACGTTGTCGGGCTCGCGAGAGGAGTCCGGCACAGGTCCGTCGGGCTGGACCGACGCGCCCCGCGCGTCGATGCCGCCGGAGCCGTCGGCCCCGACCGGCGCGTCGACGCCGCCGGAGCCGCCGGGGCCGCCGGAGCCAGCCGTCCCGTCCGGGGGCGGCGGAGCGGTCGGCACCGACGTCGGTGGGCCGGGGACGCGGTCGACCGGGAAGGACCCGACGGGAACGGCCGGCCGGATGCGGTGCAGCAGGACCGCCCAGCGTCCGTGCGCGCCCCGGGCCTGACCGGCGACCTCGGCCGGTGCGACCTCGGTGCCGGGCTGGGCCACGGCCCGGGTGGCGGCGACCGCGACCGGGCCGACGCCCTCGCCACGGCGCAGGTTCGGCTCGGGCGGGGCGCTACGCTCGCCGAAGAGGTCGAGCGCGGCACTGACCGTGGGCAGCAGCGCTGCGGCGACCCGCGCGTAGCCGGCCGGGCTCGGGTGGAACCGGTCCTCGCTGAACATGACCTTCGGGTCGGCGCTGAACGCCTCGCTCAGCATGTCGCCGACCGACACGGCGCGACCTCCGGCCTCGACGACCGCGACGGTCTGGGCGGCCGCGAGGTCGCGCGACCAGCGGCGGGCCAGCAGCCGCAGCGGCTGGGGAACCGGCTCGATGGCACCGAGGTCGGGGCACGTGCCCACGACGACCTCGGCCCCGGCCTCGCGCAGGCTGCGCACCGCCATCTCGAGGTGGCGCACCGCGACCGAGGTGTCGATGCGATGGGTGACGTCGTTGGCGCCGATGAGCACGAGGGCGACGTCGGGGTCCGGAACCGCCTCGAGGGCGCGCTCGACCTGGCCGTCGAGGTCGGGTGACTCGGCCCCGACGACGGCGACGTTCGTCAGGCGCACCGGACGGCCGCTGAAGGCCGCGACCCCGCTCGCGACGATCGCCCCGATGGTCTGGTGCGCGTCCGCCGCCCCCATGCCCGCGCCGGTCGAGTCCCCGAGGACGACGAGCTCGATCGGCTCGCCGGGGCCGAAGCCGTAGCGTCCGTCGTCCTCCGGTGCGCCCTCGAACGGCTGGCCGACGAGGCGCCGGGCCATCGCGGCCTCGGCCTTGATGACGCCGTAGCCGAGCAGGCTGAGCAGGCCGAGGCCGGCGACCCCGACGCCACCGCCGTACGCTGCCTGCTGCGCGATCCTGCGCGCGCGCCGTGCGCGCCCCATCCGGGCTCCCCCTCCGTCATGGTTGCGGTCGTCGTGCCGTCGCGGTCCTGCGACGCGACACCGGCCCGATCGGCCGGCTCACCACGGTAACGCGCGGCACCGACGCGCCGTGCCCGGTTTCGTCCGATGCCGTCCCGGGCCGCCCGGCCCGGGACGGCGACGCTGGCGCGGCGGGGCGCGGCGCGCGGCCGCCGTCTCGCGGGCTGGGACGGCGCACCTAGGATGGGTGGGTGAAGTACGCAGAGAACGTGGCCGACCTCGTCGGCAACACGCCCCTGGTCAAGCTGGGCTCCGTCACGGCCGACGCGGGGGTGAGGTGCACCATCCTGGCGAAGGTCGAGTACTTCAACCCGGGAGGCTCGGTCAAGGACCGCATCGCGCTGCGCATGGTCGAGGCCGCCGAGCGCGACGGCCTGCTGAAGCCGGGCGGCACCATCGTCGAGCCCACGAGCGGCAACACCGGCGTCGGGCTCGCGCTCGTGGCCCAGCGCCGTGGCTACAAGTGCGTCTTCGTCTGCCCCGACAAGGTGAGCCAGGACAAGCGCGACGTGCTCAAGGCCTACGGCGCCGAGGTGGTCGTCTGCCCGACCGCCGTCGAGCCGGACCACCCGGACTCCTACTACTCGGTGAGCGACCGCCTCGTCCGCGAGATCGACGGCGCCTGGAAGCCGAACCAGTACTACAACCCGGAGGGCCCCAACAGCCACTACCTGACGACCGGTCCGGAGATCTGGCGCGACACCGACGGCAGGGTCACCCACTTCATCGCCGGCGCCGGCACGGGCGGCACGATCAGCGGGACCGGCACGTACCTCAAGGAGGTCAGCGACGGTGCGGTGCGCATCATCGCCGCCGACCCGGAGGGCTCGGTGTACTCCGGCGGCACGGGCCGCCCCTACCTCGTCGAGGGCGTCGGCGAGGACTTCTGGCCGGGCGCCTACGACCCGTCCGTCGTCGACGAGGTCATCGCGGTCACCGACGCCGAGTCCTTCGAGATGACCCGGCGGCTGGCCCGCGAGGAGGGCCTCCTCGTCGGCGGCTCGTGCGGGATGGCCGTCGTCGCGGCGCTGCGGGCCGCCGAGGACCTGCCCGAGGACGCCGTCGTCGTGGTGCTGCTGCCGGACTCGGGCCGCGGGTACATGAGCAAGATCTTCAACGACGAGTGGATGCACTCCTACGGGTTCCTCACCGACCACACCGAGCAGACCGTCGGCGACGTCCTGCACACGAAGTCCGGCGACATGCCCGCGCTCGTGCACACCCACCCGAACGAGACCATCCGCGACGCCGTGGCGATCCTCAAGGAGTACGGCGTCTCGCAGATGCCGGTCGTCAAGGCCGAGCCGCCGGTCATGTCCGGCGAGGTGGCCGGCTCGGTCAGCGAGCGGGCCCTGCTCGATGCCCTCTTCACCGGCCGAGCGCACCTGGCCGACGCCGTCGAGAAGCACATCGAGCCCGGCCTGCCGCTCATCGGGGCCGGGTCCCCGGTGTCGGCGGCCCGCAAGGAGCTGCAGACCGCGGACGCCGTGCTCGTCGTCGACGACGGCAAGCCGGTGGGTGTCCTCACCCGCGCCGACCTGCTGGCGTTCCTCGCCGACTGATGCGGCTGCTGGGCCGGGGCCGCCGCCCCGGTCAGGGCTGCTGCTTCGCCTCGGCCTTCTTCGCCTTCTTGTACTCGCGGACCTTGACGCGTGACGCGTCGTCGACGACGTCGGCGATCGACCGGTGGCCGGGTCGACCGTAGTCGCCGGTCGCCTCCTGCCAGCCCTCGGGCGTGACGCCGAACTGCTTGGCGAGCAGGGCGGCGAAGATCCGGGCCTTCTGGTCCCCGAAGCCGGGCAGGCTGCCGATGCGGCGCACCAGCTCGCGGCCCGAGTCGACCCCGGCCCACACGTTGGCCGCGTCGCCACCCCAGTCGTCGACCAGCGCCTGGCACAGCTGCTGCGTACGGGCCGCCATGGAGCCGGGGAAGCGGTGCAGCGCCGGGGGCGTCCGGAAGTGCTCGAGAAGGGTCTCCGGCGGCAGCGCGGCGATGGCGGCCGCGTCGAGGCGTCCGCCGGCCGGCACGCCCAGGCGCTCGGCGAGGACGCTCGGCGACGTGAACGCCTTCTCCATCGGGATCTGCTGGTCCAGCTGCATGCCGAGCAGCAGCGCGAGGGGGTCGTGGGCGAGCAGCTCGTTGGCCGCGTCGGTGGAGCCGAGGTGCAGTGCCTGGGGTGCCATGGACCCATCGTGCCGCATCGGCGCGGGCCCGACGGCCGGGCCCGCCGTCGCCACCGGCTCCCAGCCCGATGGTGCATGATCGCGGCCATGAGGCTGTTCCGCCGGCCGCGTGACGAGCAGGTGCCCCCCGACCCTGTCGCGGCGTTCTGGTCCTGGTGGGTCGAGTCGGGCGCGGCCCTGACCTCGGCCGCGCTCGCGGACCGCGAACCCGTCCGGGTCGCAGACGAGCTGAGCCGACGGGTCGCCGCCATCGCCGACGGCCTGACGTGGGAGCTGTCGGCGGGCAGCACGAGCGCCCACGTGCTCGTCGTCTCGCCGGAGGGTGACCCCGACCTGCGGGCCACGGCCCGCCGCTGGCTGCGTGCCGCGCCGGACCCGACCGCCACGTGGGGCTACGCCGACACGCGCCAGCCCGTCGACGACATCGACGCCGTCGAGCTCGAGACCGACGCGGCGACCGTGGCCTTCCGTGATGTCGTCGTCAGCGCTCGGCGCGAAGGGTTGCGCATCTCGGTGGCGGTGCACCATCCGGCCTTCGCCGACCTCGACGACGCGGCCCGGGCCACGATCGCCTACCTCGCGCTGGACTCGACCATCGGTGAGTCCGACGTCGAGTGCTGGATCGGCGAGGTGAGCCGGCCCGAGCTCCCACCCCTCGATGCCTTCCCGCTGCGCTGGATCCGCTCGCTCGTCGCCGACCTCAAGGCCGAGCACACGGCGCCGGACGGGCAGCCGCAGCACGTCGTCTTCCAGGGCCAGGGTGCGGACGGCCCGATCGTCGCGATGGCACAGGTGCCCCTCGCCGCCGCCACCGCGCCCGAGCTCGACACCCACGTCGGCGTCTTCCTCGAGTACCTCGCCACCGACGACGGCCTGCCGACGCCGGGTGCCCTCGACGAGCTGCGTCACTTCGAGGAGGCCCTCACGGTGGACCTCGAGGGACGCGGCAGGGTCGTCGCGCACCAGTCCAGCGCCGGGACGCGGGTCCTGCACGTCTTCGTCGACGGCACGACCGACGCCGCCGAGCACGTGCGCACCGCCTCACGCCGCTGGACCCAGGGCGGGGTGGGCGTCACCGTGACCCATGACCCGTCGTGGTCGATGGTGGCCCACCTTCGAGGGTGAGCCGCCGCGGCGGCGGTGCCCACGGCCGCGACGGCCGCCGGCTGGGTCGGCAGCAACCCCCGTCAGCGGGTGCCCCGGCCGACCGGCACCCAGACGTCCGCCCCCGGCGTGACGCGTCCGGCACCCGAGGTCAGGGTCGCGACGGTGCTGCCGAACGCGTCGACCGCGTCCGGCTCGACGTCCACGTGCAGGCGGACGCCCTCCGGCAGGTACTCGGCCGCGGTGACCTCGACGTCCGGTAGCCCGCGAAGAGCGTGCTCGACGCGGGGCCCGTCGCCGTGGCCGACGGCGACGGTCGTCGTCGTGCGCCGCGCCATCGTCACGACGGGTGCGGCATCGAGAGCCGCCGACACCGCGTCGCCGTAGGCCCGGATCAGGCCGCCCGTGCCGAGGAGCGTCCCACCGAACCACCGCGTGACGACCGCGACGACGTCGGTGAGGTCGTGGCCGCGCAGCACCTCGAGCATCGGGGCACCGGCGGTGCCGGACGGCTCGCCGTCGTCGTTGCTGCGCACCGTCGACGCGTCGGCACCGAGGACGAAGGCCGTGCAGTGGTGGCGCGCGTCCCGGCTCGCCGCACGGACCCGCTCGATCACCGCCCGCGCGTCGTCCTCCGAGGTCACCGGCGCGACCTCACAGAGGAAGCGCGAGCGGCGGACCTCGATCTCGGCTCGGGCGGGTCCGCCGAGGGTGCGGTAGGAGCGGGGCTGGCTGGGCGGCACGCGGCCTCAGTCCGGCTCGGTCCGGCCGCCCTCGTCCGCGTAGCGGTCGAGGACGATGTCGACGAGCTCCGGCGGCGGCGGCTCGTCGGGCAGCAGCAGGGGAGCGGTGACGACGTCGGCGCCGGAGCGCCCGGCGAGGTCGGCGAAGAACCCGGGAGCGAGCAGGTAGGTGGCCACGACGACGCGGCGACCCGAAACTCGTTGTGCGCCAACGGCGTCGGCGAGGCGGGGCTCGGCGGCCGAGAGGTAGCCGGTGGGCACGTCACGGCCGATCAGCACGCCGAGCCGGGCGGCGACGTCCTCGCAGTCACGGAGGGCCGACGGCTCCGACGAGCCAGCGGCGCCCAGCAGGACGACGTCGTCGTCCCGCAGCCCAGCCGCGTCGAGGCGCCGGGCGAGCAGGTCCGCGAGGCGGGCGTCGGGGCCGAGGGCCGGCGCCACGCTCGCGCCGGGATGCCCGACCGCAGCCTCGGTGAGGTCGACGAACACGTGGTACCCCGCCGACAGCAGCAGCGGCACGAGCCGTACGCCCCGGCCGGGCGGCAGCGTCCCGAGGACCGTCGGCGGGTCGGGCTGCTGGACGTCGACGAAGGCAGCGCGCACGTCGACGTCGGGACGTCGCACGGCCACCGCGGCGACGAGCGCCGCCACCGCCGCCTGACCCTGCGGCGAGGCGGTGCCGTGCGAGGCGGCGACGAGGACCGGCTGCTCGGGAGCGGACGTCGTCATGGCAGCACCCTGTCACGCGCGGGACCACGTCGGACGCGCACGTCGGCGGGCGAGACGGGTGAGGGGTGTCTTACCGCGGTGTCGCACGGCCGAAACGCCGACGAAACACGTCGTTCCTACGGTTGACCTTGCGCAGACCGACGGCGAGGGGAGACGCGCGTGCTCATCGACACCGACCTCACCGCGGCGCGCGTGGTGGTCGCCGGACCGGACGGGCTCACCGCCGCGGCCGCCCGTCGGCTCTCGCGCGCCGGGGCCGAGGTCGTCGTCCTCTCCGCCGCCGACGCCGTGACCCCGGAGGCCTGCCGCGGCGCGCAGCTCGGCGTCCTCGTCGGACCGGCATCGGGCTGGGACCGCGCCCGGGCGGTGCTCCGTTCCCAGTGCCTCGTCGTCGACGAGCCCGCCACCAGCCCCGACGTCGGGCGGGTCGTCCTCGTGGGAGCCGGCCCGGGAGGCGTCGAGCTGCTGACCCTGGCGGCCGTGCGGGCGCTCGCCGATGCCGACGTCGTCCTCGCCGACCGCCTCGCCGAGGTCGGTGACCTGTCCGCCCTGGCGCCCGGGGCCGAGGTGGTCGACGTCGGCAAGCGCCCCGGCCACCACGCGGTGCCCCAGGACGAGATCGAGCGGATGCTCGTGGACCGCGCCCGCGCCGGGCTCACCGTCGTGCGGCTCAAGGGCGGGGATCCCTACGTCTTCGGCCGCGGCGGCGAGGAGGTCGCGGCCTGCGTCGCGGCCCGCGTGCCGGTCTCGGTCGTGCCCGGCGTCACCTCGGCCATCGGCGTGCCGGGAGCTGCCGGCATCCCCGTCACGCACCGGGGGGTCAGCCACGTCGTCACCGTGCTGTCGGGCCACGTGCCGCTCGACGAGACGCGGGCCCGCGGTCTGGTCGCCGTCGGAGGGTCGATCGTCGTGCTCATGGGCGTGCACAACCTCGTGCCGATCACGGACGCGCTGCGCCGGGCCGGGCTCGACCCGGACATGCCCGCGGCCGTCGTGGAACGTGGTCTGACGTCGAGCCAGCGCAGCGTCGTCGCCACGCTGGCGACGCTGGCCGAACGCGCCGCGAGGCTCGGGATCACCTCTCCCGCAGTGGTCGTCATCGGCGACGTCGTCGGGCAGGCTCACGTGTGGGCCCGGCGCGTCCACCACCCCGGGGACGCCGGGGCCACGTCGCCCGAGTCCGTCCCCGTCCCCGCGGGGGCACCAGCGTGAGCACGCCGCCCCCACGCACCCATCCGGCCACCCCGTGGTCCGAACAGCTGACCGGGCCGGACCCAGACGCCGGCCCGCCCGAGCCGACCGGTCCGGTCCTCGAGGGGTTCCGGATCGCGGTGACCTCGGACCGGCGCTCCGAGGACCTCGT
Organism: Monashia sp. HAY1-2A; assembly: GCF_056755315.1. Classification (NCBI taxonomy): domain Bacteria; kingdom Bacillati; phylum Actinomycetota; class Actinomycetes; order Micrococcales; family Intrasporangiaceae; genus Intrasporangium; species Monashia sp. HAY1-2A. Next base: position 5,935 of record NZ_JBNDHY010000111.1, on the reverse strand, counting down.
CGACGCGTTCCGCCGGCGCGGCGCCGACGTGCTGCACGCTCCCGCGGTCCGCATCGCACCGATCGACGAGGACGAGGTCCTCGTCGCCGACACCCGAGCCGTCATCGAGAGCCGACCCGACGTCGTCATCGTCACGACGGCCTACGGCTTCCGCCGCTGGATCGAGGGCGCCGACGCGGCCGGCCTGGGGGAGGACCTCGCCGACGTGCTCGACGCGGCACGCATCATCGTGCGCGGCCCCAAGGCGCGCGGGGCGGTCCGGGCTGCGGGCCACGTCGACGACGGCATCGCCGAGGACGAGCGCACCGCCTCGACCGTGACGCTCGCGCTGGCGGCCGGCGTCGACGGCCGACGCGTGGCGGTCCAACTGCACGGCCACGAGGACGTCGAGCAGCTCGAGCGGCTGCGTGCCGCCGGGGCGGTGGTGCTGACGGTCGCGCCGTACCGCTGGGTGCGGCCCACGGACGAGAGCCGCCTCGGCCGCCTCATCCAGGCCGTCGCCGCCCGGGAGGTCGACGTGGTGACGTTCACGTCGGCGCCGGCCGTCGACGGGCTCGTCTCTGCCGCAGCCCAGCTCGGCATGGACGGCGTCCTCGTCGATGCGATGCGCTGCGGCGTCACGGCCGCTGCGGTCGGTCCGGTGACGGCCGCGCCGCTGCACGACCTCGGCATCACGCCGATCGTGCCGGAACGGTTCCGGATGGGGGCGCTCATCCGCACCGTCGTCGAGCATCTCACCGTCAACGGCATCGCGCAGGTGCAGACCGCCCTCGGTCCGCTCGTCGTGCACGGCCGCACGGTGACGTTCGGTGGTGAGACCGTGACCCTCCCGCGTGGGCCCCGCGCCATGCTCGCCGCGCTGATGGCCGACCCGGGAGCGGTGTGCACCCGCGAACGCCTCCTCGACGAGCTGCCCGACGCCGAGAACGAGCATGCGCTCGACATGGCCGTCAGCCGGCTGCGCGCCGCGCTGCCGGACCGGGACCTCGTGCAGACCGTCGTGCGCCGCGGCTACCGCCTCAACGTCTGACGCCCGGGCGTGGGCCCACGCCGTGCCTCGCCCCGGGCCGAGTGGCCGGAGCGACCCGGCCGAACGTGTCGGTCAGGCCCGTTTCGCAGTCCGGATCCGGTCGCTCGGCCCGTCCCTGGGGTGGGTGGTCGGCGCGCGAGGGTGAGGGCGCGCCTGTGTGAGGCGGCGGCTGGGTGAGGGCGACGCCTGCGGGACCGGCAGGCGCGCGACGCGTCGGTCAGGCGGAGGCGTCGGCGCGCGTCGACCGGGCGACGATGGCGGCGGCGTGGTCGGCGATCCAGTCCATGAGCGGCACGAGCCGGGAGGCCAGGTCCTGGCCCTCGTCGGTGAGCGAGTACTCGACGTGCGGCGGCACGACGGGGCGGGCGTCGCGGTGGACGAGGCCGTCGGTCTCCAGCGTGCGCAGGGTCTGGGCGAGCATCTTCTCGCTGACCCCCTCGGCGCGCCGGCGCAGCTCGCTCCAGCGCAGTGGCTCGCCCTCGGCCAGGGCGAGCAGCACGAGCGTCCCCCACTTGCTCGTGACGTGGTCGAGGACGACGCGGGAGGGGCAGTCCGAGGCGAAGACACCGTCGGGGAAGTGGTGGTGCAGCGTCTGACTCACTCTCATGTCAGTACCTTACTTCAAAGTGGGTACTAACTTCTGGGAAGTACCGGTGGCGGCGGCTGGTTGACCCGGACGTCCCGGCGCCTGCGGCGCCTTCCAGCCCGAAAGGACCTCCCATGACCATCCTCGTCACCGCCGCCAGCGGCCACCTCGGCCGTCTCGTCGTCGACGTGCTGCTGCGCCGCGGCGTCGCGCCCTCCGACGTCGTCGCCACGGCACGCCGGCCCGAGGCCCTCGCCGACCTCGCCGACCTCGGCGTGGAGGTCCGGCGGGCCGACTACGACGACCCCGCCTCCCTCGACGCCGCCTTCGCCGGTGTCGAGCGGCTCCTGTTCGTCTCGGGCAGCCAGGTGGGCGCTCGGATCCCGCAGCACCGCAACGTCGTCGACGCGGCCGCCCGTGCCGGCGTCGGCCTCGTCGCCTACACGAGCATCACCCGCGCCGCGACGTCCGACATCGCCCTGGCCGCCGAACACCGCGCCACGGAGGAGATGCTCGAGGCGTCCGGGCTGACCACCGTGCTCCTCCGCAACTCGTGGTACCTCGAGAACTACACCGCGCAGCTGCCGACCTACCTCGAGCACGGGGCCGTTCTCGGGGCCGCCGGCCAGGGACGGGTCAGCGCCGCGACCAGGGCCGACTACGCCGAGGCCGCAGCCACCGTGCTGGCCGAGGACGGGCACGCGGGGAAGACCTACGAGCTCGGTGGGGCGCCGTTCACCATGGCCGACCTCGCCGCGACCGTGGCCCGCGTCAGCGGCGCCGACGTCGTCTACCGCGACCTCCCGGTCGAGGAGTACGCGGCCGCGCTCGTCGGGGCAGGGCTGCCCGAGGGGTACGCGCAGGTGCTCGCCGACAGCGACCGCGGGATCGCCGAGGGAGCCCTCTTCACCGACTCCGGTGACCTGGAGCGCCTCGTCGGCCGCCCGGCGACCTCCCTCGAGGACGCCGTCCGCACGGCCCTGCCGGTTGCGGTCCGCTGACCGGCTGACCGGCCGCTTCGAGCGACTGCGGGTTCGGGGCACGGACCGCGCGGGCCCGACCCGCGCCTGCCCCGAACCGCAGCTCCTGCCCCGAACCGCGGTGGGTGCCGCGTCAGGTGGGGACGCCGAGGAGGACGACGCCGTGGGCGATGCGGACCGCGTACGTCGGCAGGCGCGTGCCCGGGTCGTCGAGCGCCTCGCCCGTCCGCAGGGAGAAGACCTGCTTGAGCAGGGGTGAGGCGACCGTCGGCTCGCCAGCGCGGTCGCCCGTCAGCCCGCGCGACATGACCGCCGCGCCCGCGTAGGGGTCGAGGTTGCCGACGGCGTAGACCATGCCGGTGCCCAGGAGGAAGAGCGCGGCCTGCTCGCCGCCCGGCAGCAGGACGGCGACCCCGCGCCCCGGGACGAGCGTGTCGACCGGGCAGGCCCGGACCCACGCGGGCACGCCGGGTCGCGGCAGGACGCCGGGACGCACGACGATGCGTCGGCCGGTGGCTGACGGGTCGACAGCCGTGCCCACCTGGGCGGCACCGGCAGCGGCGGCAGCGGCGGGCGCGGCGGCAGCGGCGGCAGCGGCGGCACCGGCGGCACCGGCGGGCGCGGCGTCGGGGTTCGGGTCAGTGTGGGGGGCGGCGGTGGCCAGGGTGGTCATCGTGGGTTCCTCTCCGGGAGTGGGCGGTGCGAGGGTGGCGAGCCAGGACTCAGTCGGCGCGACGCAGGCTCGGCAGGCCGAGCGTGACCGGCACCTTGCGGACGCCGCTGTCGTCGAAGGCGATCGTGGCGTCGGCCTCCTCGGGCGCGTTGACGAAGGAGACGAAGCGGGCGAGCTTGTCGGGGTCCTGGAGCACGGCGGCCCACTCGTCGCGGTAGCCCTCGACGTGCCGGGTCATGGCCGCCTCGAGGTCGGCGGCGACGCCCAGCGCGTCGTCGCAGACGACCGCCCTCAGGTGGTCCAGGCCGCCGTCGAGTGCCTCGAGCCACGGCGCCGTGCGCTGCAGCCGGTCGGCCGTGCGGACGTAGAACATGAGGAACCGGTCGATGTACCGCACGAGCGTCTCGGCGTCGAGGTCGCTGGCGAGCAGCTGGGCGTGCTTGGGGGTCTGGCCCCCGTTGCCGCACACGTAGAGGTTCCAGCCCTTGTCGGTGGCGATGACGCCGACGTCCTTGCCCCGTGCCTCCGCACACTCCCGCGCGCAGCCGGACACCCCGAGCTTGAGCTTGTGCGGCGATCGCAGTCCCCGGTAGCGCAGCTCCAGCTCGACCGCCATGCCGACCGAGTCCTGCACGCCGTACCGGCACCACGTCGAGCCGACGCACGACTTCACCGTGCGCAGCGACTTGCCGTAGGCGTGCCCGGACTCCATGCCGGCGTCGACGAGCCGGCGCCAGATGAGCGGCAGCTGCTCGACGCGGGCGCCGAAGAGGTCGATGCGCTGGCCGCCGGTCAGCTTGACGTAGAGGTCGAAGTCCTTGGCGATGGAGCCGATCTCGATGAGCTGCTCGGCGGTCACCTCCCCGCCCGGCATACGCGGCACGACGGAGTACGTGCCGTTCTTCTGGATGTTGGCCAGGAAGTGGTCGTTGCTGTCCTGCAGCGCCGCCTGCTCGCCGTCGAGGATGTGGTCGCTGCTCGTCGAGGCGAGGATCGAGGCGACGGTCGGCTTGCAGATCTCGCAGCCGGTGCCGCGGCCGTACCGCGCGACGAGCCCCGAGAAGGTGCGGATGCCGGTGGCCGAGACGATCTCGAAGAGCTCGGCGCGGCTCTGGTCGAAGTGCTCGCACAGCGCCGTCGACAGCTCGACGCCGGAGTCGACGAGCAGCTTCTTGACGGTGGGCAGGCAGCCACCACACGTCGTCCCGGCGTTGGTGCAGCCCTTGACGGCGGCGAGGTCGCACGCACCCTCGGCGATGGCCCCGCAGATCGCGCCCTTCGTCACGTTGTTGCACGAGCAGATGACGGCGTCGTCCGGCAGCGCGTCGGCCCCGAGCTCGGCCCCGGCGGGGGAGATGAGGGCGGCCGGGTCGCCCGGCACCTCACGGCCGACGTACGCCTTGAGCGTCGTGTAGGCGGTGGCGTCACCGACGAGGATGCCGCCCAGCAGGGTCCGGGCGTCGTCGGAGACCACGACCTTGGCGTAGGTGCCCTTGGTGGCGTCGGTGTGGACGATCTCGAGGGCGCCTGGGGTCGCCCCCATGGCGTCACCGAAGGAGGCGACGTCGACGCCGAGCAGCTTGAGCTTGGTCGACAGGTCGGCGCCGGGGAAGGTGGCCTCGCCGCCGAGGAGACGGTCGGCGACGACCTCGGCCATGGCGTAGCCGGGAGCGACCAGCCCGTAGCAGCGCCCCTCGAGGGCCGCGACCTCGCCGATGGCCCAGACGTTCTCGTCGTTCGTGCGGCACGCCGCGTCGGTGACGACGCCGCCGCGCTCACCGATCTCGAGCCCGGCCGCTCGACCGATCGCGTCGGCCGGTCGGACTCCGGCGGAGAAGACGACGAGGTCGGTGAGCAGCGCTGTGCCGTCGGACAGCTCGACGGCGAGGCGGCCGTCGTCCTGGGCCTCGATCGCGCTCGTGCCGGCACCGGTGTGCACGTGGACGCCGAGCCGGCTGACGAGGCCGGCGAGCACGGCGCCGCCACCCTCGTCGACCTGCAGCGGCATGAGGCGCGGCGCGAACTCGACGACGTGCGGGGTCAGGCCGAGCAGGCGCAGCGCGTTGGCGGCCTCCAGGCCGAGGAGGCCACCGCCGACGACGAGGCCGTTGGCCTCACGTCCCTCGGCGTGGGCCCGCTCGAGGGCGGCCTCGGCCCGGGACCGGATGCCGTCGAGGTCGTCGAGGGTGCGGTAGACGAAGCAGCCGTCGGCGTCGTGGCCGGGCACCGGCGGCACGAAGGGGTAGGAGCCGGTGGCGACGACGAGCGCGTCGTAGCCGATCGTGTCACCGGTGCTGGTCGTCACCGTGCGGGCGACGCGGTCCACCTGCTCGGCGCGGGTGCCGAGGCGTAGGTCGACGAGGGCGTCACCGGGGTAGCCATTGCCCGTGAGCGCCAGCGCGCTGCGGTCCCAGGCGCCGACGTAGGCGGACAGGCCGACGCGGTCGTAGGCCGCCTCGGCCTCCTCGGACAGGACGACGACGCGCCACGTGCCCTCGGAGTCGCGAGAGCGGAGCGCCTCGACGAAGCGGTGGCCGACCATGCCGTGGCCGATGACGACCACCGTCCGGGTGGGCTGGGTCTGCTGCGTGGTGGACATCAGGCGGCTCCTTCTTCGAGGGGCTCGGGCCTGTCTCTTATACACATCTGACGCTGCCGACGACGGA
>NZ_JBNDHY010000110.1:0-14682 GCF_056755315.1 Monashia sp. HAY1-2A | reverse complement strand
CCCCCCCCCCCCCCCCCCCCCCCCCCCCCCCCCCCCCCCCCCCCCCCCCCCCCCCCCCCCCCTCCAAAAAAAAACACACCCCCCCAGATTACTACGCGTCTCGTGGGCTCGGAGATGTGTATAAGAGACAGCCCCGAGGGTGCCGCGCCGCCGGTTCGACGGGGTGTCGGGGAGCTGCCCTCAGCCGTGCGTCGGGGCCGGCTGGAGGTCGACCGTCAGCTCGGGCTCGGTCCTGGCCCGGACCTCCTCCTCCGTGACACCGGGGGCCAGCTCGCGCAGCACGAGGCCGGCGTCGGTGACGTCGAGGACCGCGAGGTCGGTGATGATCCGCTGGACGACGCCGCGGCCGGTGTAGGGCAGGGAGCAGTCCTTGACGATCTTGTACGAGCCGTCCCTGGCCGTGTGCTCCATGAGCACGATGACCTTCTTGGCTCCGTGGACGAGGTCCATCGCACCGCCCATCCCCTTGACCATCTTGCCGGGGATCATCCAGTTCGCGATGTCGCCGCCCTCGCTGACCTGCATCGCGCCGAGGATCGCGGCATCGACCTTGCCGCCACGGATCATGCCGAAGCTCGTCGCCGAGTCGAAGAACGCCGCCCCCTTGCGCAGGGTGACGGTCTCCTTGCCCGCGTTGATGAGGTCGGGGTCCTCCTCGCCGTCGAGCGGGTAGGCACCGACGCCGAGGATGCCGTTCTCGGACTGCAGGACGATCTCGACGTCGTCGGGCACGTAGTTGGGCACGAGCGTCGGCAGGCCGATGCCGAGGTTGACGTATGCGCCGTCGGCCAGCTCGGCGGCGGCGCGCGCCGCCATCTGCTCACGGGTCAGCGCCATCTCAGGCCTCCTTGCTCGAGGTCGCGGGGGTCTCGCTGCCGGCGCCGGCTCCACCGCTGCCCTGGTCGGCCCGCGGGCGGACGGTGCGGCGCTCGATGCGCTTGGTGACCGCCTGCTCGGGGGTCAGCGGCAGGACCCGCTGGACGAAGATGCCGGGCAGGTGGACCGCGTCGGGGTCGAGCTCGCCCGGCTCGACGAGCTGCTCGACCTCCGCGACGGTGACGCGTCCGGCCATGGCGCACAGCGGGTTGAAGTTGCGCGCCGACTCGTGGAAGACGAGGTTGCCGTGCCGGTCGCCCTTCGCGGCGCGAACGAGCCCGAAGTCGGTCGTGATGGCCTGCTCGAGGACGAACGTCTTCGTCTCGCCCATCCACTCGAAGTCCTGGGTCTGCTTCGGCGGCGAGGAGACGGCCACGCCGCCGTCGGCGTCGTAGCGCCACGGCAGACCGCCCTCGGCGATCTGGGTGCCGACCCCGGTCATCGTGAAGAACGCCGCGATCCCGGAGCCACCCGCGCGCAGGCGCTCGGCCAACGTGCCCTGGGGCGTCAGCTCCACCTCCAGCTCGCCGGACAGGTACTGCCGCTCGAACTCCTTGTTCTCACCGACGTACGAGCTGACCATCCGGCGGATCCGCTTGTCACGCAGCAGGATGCCCAGGCCCCAGTCGTCGACGCCGCAGTTGTTCGACACGGCCTCGAGGTCGGTCAGGCCGGCGTCGTGGATGGCTGCGATGAGCACGGAGGGGATGCCACAGAGGCCGAAACCGCCGACCGACAGCGACATGCCGTCGCGGATCCCGGCGATGGCCTCCTGGGGGGTGGAGACGACTTTGTCCATGGGTCGGACTCTATCCGCGTCGGTGGCCGCCGCGGCCGTGGGGGCGACCCACACGAGGGCCGGAGGTGGTGGGTTGCGGGCACGTGCGCGGACGAGGGGAGACGGCCGCGAATTCCAGTCCTGTAATTCCGGCGAACCCGTTGTGGACCATGTGACGGGAGTGCATAAATGGTGCCGAAGGAGTACACGGGGCGGGAGTGGTGTCGCGGGAGGGCGACGCCGCCCCCGGCCCGGCGCATCGAGGCCACCGAGGCCACGGAGGAGCCACCATGACGACCCACGCCGCAGCGCCCCGACAGCCCCATGCCGGTGTCGCGCGCGTCGAGGTCGGCACCGCGTACACCGCGTACAAGGACCTGACACTGGGCCTGGGCGCGCGCGGGGCCGTCGTGCGGGTCCTGCAGCGGGCCCTCGGCGGCGTCCCCGTCGACGGCGTCTTCGGGCCGGTGACCCGCGACCGCGTCCTCGCCCTCCAGCGCTCCCGCGCGCTGCCCCAGACGGGCGTCGTCACCCCCGACGTGTGGGACGTGCTCGAGGCCCGCGACTTCCCGTTCGTCGGCAGCCGCTCCACGGTGCTGCGCGTCGGTGACGCGGGCCCGCAGGTCCTCGCCGTCCAGCGGCTCCTCGGTGTGCCGGCCACCGGCGTCTTCGACCGCGCGACGCGGGAGGCCGTCAAGGCCGCCCAGGCGAGGGCGGGGCTGGCCAGCACGGGGGTCGTCGCGTCCCGGACGTGGACCCTGTTCGACCGCCTCTCCGCCTGACGGGCGCGCAGCCACCGTCCGGCGAGGGTCAGGCCGGGGCGTCCACCGTGACACCCTCGGACGCGTGCCGTCCCGGAGTCGGGTCGGTGCCCGACCCGCGCTCCAGGACGACCGAGCCGTCGGCGGCCCACGCTGCGAGGCACCGGCGCAGCACGACGTCGAGCGGCCCGCGGAGCGCCACGCGGGGCTGCCCGCCCCACGCGGGGTCGGGCACGACGACCTCGCCGTAGGTCAGCGTCCCCGAGCCCGTCGCGAGCGCGACGTCGGAAGGCTCGGGGTCGGCGAGCGGCGCGAAGACGTCACCGTGCGTGGACAGCTCGCGCGCCTCGTCGACCGCTGCGGGGGCCTCGCCGGCCTCGGGGTGGCTGCGGGCCAGGGCCGGCAGGGCGACGAGCACGGCGTCGCGGCCGTGGGCGGCCGCCGCCTGCGCCGACGCGGTGACGAGCACGTCGGCCCCGGTCGCGGCGTCACCGACGACGACCTCCGCGCCGACCGACCAGGCGGCGAGGGCCCAGTAGAGGGCGCGCCAGTGCGTCGGCAGGTCGAGCCCGACGGTCGTGCCGGGCTCGGCGGACAGGTCGTCCTGCAGGAGGTTGGCCGCCTTGGCCACCCAGTTGCCCAGGACGCGGGCCGACAGCTCGATACGCTCGCCGGCGGTGGGGCCGGGCTCGTCGTCGTACCACGTCAGGCGCGGACGCGTCGCGTCGGCGGCGAAGAGGCGGGCCAGCACGTCGGCGGGCAGCAGCGGGGACGGCATGGCGGCTCAGCCGTTCGACGCGCCCTCGACCGTGGTGCCCGGCGGGGGCTCGGTCAGGGGATCGTCGTCCTTGAGGGCCTTGAAGAGGGCCTTGGCCTTGTCGGTGTCCCACTTGACGGCGAGCGCGCCGCCCGGCGTCCGGTAGGACAGGTCGGAGGTCGGGACGCTGAGCGACAGGCCCTGGTCGGCGCTCACCGCCCGCATCGCCCGGAGCACGCGGAAGGCGTCGAGCAGACCCGTCTGCTCACCGACGGCCAGACCCGCCGCGGACGCGTCCGCCGTCTGCTTGTAGCGCCACGGGACGAGGACGGTGGCCGGGGTGGCGACCTTCTTCATGAGTGCGCCGAGGAACTGGCGCTGTCGGGCGGCGCGGCCGATGTCGCCCATCGGGTCCTCGTAGCGCGAGCGGACGTAGCCGAGCGCGTTGCCGCCGTCGAGGGTCTGGCAGCCCTTCTTGAGGTCGATGCCGGCCTTCTTGTCCTTCATGTCGCGCGGCACGCAGATGTCGACGCCGTCCACGGCGTCGACGAGGCCCGCGAAGCCGCCGAACCCGATCTCGAGGTAGCCGTCGACGTGGACACCGGTGACGGTCTCGACGGTCTCGGTGAGCAGCTTCGGGCCGCCCATGGCGAAGGCCGCGTTGATCTTGTTCGACCCGTGACCGGGGATCGGTACCCACGAGTCGCGCGGCAGGGACACCATGACCGGCTTGCCGCCGCTGTCTGAGACGTGCACGAGCATGATCGTGTCGGTGCGCTGGCCCTCGGCGTTGCCGGTGGCGTACTTCTTCTTCTGCTCCTTGGTCAGCCCGGCGCGGCTGTCGGAGCCGACGAGGAGGTAGTTGTAGCCGGAGGTGTCGACGGGACGTTCGCCGGCGGGGACGTTGTCGACCCGGGCGACGCTGTCCCACGCCTGTACCGGCACCCAGACGAGGAAGGCGAGCCACGCGAGCACGACGAGCCCGACGACGAGCAGCGCGACGCGGCCCTTGCGCCAGCGGTAGCCGGGCTCGCGCGGCGCCCGCTCAGGCTGTTCCCGGTCACGCGCCCCCCGCTGACGCAGTGCCGGTGCGGCCGGGACGCCGCCTCCGCCGCCGCCGCCGCCTCCGCCACCTCCGACACCCGAGCTGCTCGGCAGCCCGCCGCGGTCGGGTCGCTTGATGCGGCGCCGCGTGTCGACGACGTAGGCGTCGTCGTCGCGCGGACGCCGACGGCTGGGGTCAGTCGGCATCGGCTGCTCTCGTGGTCGGGGACGGGGGCGTGACGGCCAGTGTCGCAGGGTTCGGCGTGGCCGGGTCCGGGCCGGCCTCGACGACCTCCTCGAGCGTGCCCGCGGCGGACACGGCGGCGGCGTGGACGGCGGCCGGCGTCGCCTCGTCGAGGGCGATCCGGCGGGCCAGGCGGGTGTAGCGGGTCTCCATCGCCCGGAACCGCTTGAACGTCGTGACGACGAAGCCGAAGAAGGCGACGGCGAGCCCGTAGAGGATGAGGTCGGCGCCGCGGCCGACCCCGAGCGCCTTGGCGAGGTTCGTCCACGTCTTGCTCGGGTCGATGATCGAGTAGACGACGAGCCCGAGCAGGACGAGCAGGCCGAGGCGCCGCACCGCCTGCGTGCGCTGCCCCGACCCGGCGAGCAGCCGCCACGCGACAGTGACGACGCCCGCGATGAGCAGGATCTGGATGAGGCTCTGCCGGCTCATCGCCAGATCAGCTCCGCGAGGATGTTGACGGCGTTCCACAGCGACTGGCCCTTGGCCCGGCTGTAGTCGGTGTAGAGGATGTGCACGGGCTCCTCCGCGTAGTCGACCCGCTCGCCGCCGAAGCGCATGGCCCCGATCTGGGCCACCAGCTCGCTCGCGTGGGCCATCCGGTTCTGGGTGATGTCGAGCCGTTCGACGACGTCGCGGTGCAGGACGCGCAGGCCGTTGTGGGCGTCGGTCAGGCGGGTGCCGGTCGTGGCGTTCGTGTAGGCGACGGCCGCGCGCAGGACGAGCTTCTTCATCAGGGAGGCCTCGGTGCGCTCGTCGAGGAACCGCGAGCCGAAGACGACGCGCACGCCCTCGCGCAGGTCGTCGCCGCGGGCCCGGTGCAGCATGACGTCGACGTCGTGCACCTGGTGCTGGCCGTCGGCGTCGTAGGTGACCACGTAGCGCATCGCCGGGTCGGCGAGGGCGTAGTCGAAGCCGGTCTGCAGCGCGGCCCCCTGACCCAGGTTGACCGGGTGGCGCACGACCGCGGCACCCGCCTGCTCGGCGATCTCGGCGGAACGGTCCCTCGACCCGTCGTCGACGCAGACGACCTTGGGGAAGGTCAGCCGGGCCTCGCGGACGACGTCGCCGATGACGGTGGCCTCGTTGTAGAGCGGCACCACCAGCCACACGTCCTCGTTCTGCACACGCCCAGCGTAGAGCGGGCCACCGCGCCCCGACACGCGCGCCCCGGCCGTCCGCGCGGCGCGTTGCCGCACGTCCCCGGAGAACTAGAGTCGGACCACCATGACGGACGCCCTTTCGCACAGCACGCGGGTCGAGGCACCGGGTCCCGGGTCGGCGGCCCTTCGGATCGCCGTGGTCGGACCGACCCACCCGCACAAGGGCGGGGTCGCGGCACACACGACGATGCTCGCGCACCACCTCACGGACGCCGGCCACGACGTGACCCTCGTGTCGTGGTCGCACCTCTACCCGTCCCGGCTGCGGCGCGCCGAGGGCACCGTGCCGGCGGGCGTGCCCGAGGTGCCGCCGTACCCGCGCACCGTGCGGGCGCTGAGCTGGGCCCGTCCCGACACGTGGGTCCGCGTCGGGAGACGCCTGCGCGACGTCGACGCCATCCTCGTCGTGCACGTCATGCCCCCCGTCGTGCCGGCGCACCTGGCGCTGCTGCGCGCCGCCGGAGCCGTCCCGGGCCTGCCCGGCCCGCGCCCGCGGTCCGTCGTCGTGTGCCACAACGTCCTGCCGCACGAGGCGCACCCAGGCGACGCCCGGCTCATGTCGCTGCTCTTCTCGCGGGTCGACTCCACGCTGGTGCACAGCACCGAGCAGGCCCGCATCGCCCACGACCTCGGCGCCCGGCGCGTGTCCGTCGCCGACCTGCCGCCGCACCTGCCCGGCGGGGAGCCGATCAGCCGTGACGCCCGCAGCGGCCCCACCCGGCTGCTCGCGCTGGGGCTCGTCCGCGAGTACAAGGGCATCGACGTGCTGCTGCGCGCCATGCGCTCGGTGCCCGACGTCACCCTGACGATCGCGGGGGAGATCTGGGGCCCCAACCGGGGCGTCATCGGCCGGCTCGCCTCCGACCCGGCGCTGGCCGGCCGCGTCGAGATCCGCGACGGGTACGTGCCGGCCGACGCGCTCGCCGCACTCCTCGCCGACCACGACGTGCTCGCGCTGCCGTACCGGTCCGCGACGGCGTCGCAGAACGTCGTGCTCGGCCACGCCCACGGCCTGCCCGTCCTGGCCTCCGACATCGCACCGTTCTCGCAGCAGGTCGACGACGGCGTCAACGGGCTCCTCGTGCCTCCGGAGGACGAGCGGGCGCTCGCCGGCGCACTGCGCCGGCTCGGTGACCCGGACCTGCGACGCCGCCTCGCCGACGGCGTCCAGACCCCCGACCTGTCGGGGCCGTGGGCGCACTACCTCGGCACGGTCGAGGCGCTCTCGGCCGACGAGTCCGTCTCTGCGGCAGGCGGGTTCGACGGACCCTGGGCGGTGGCGGGGGGCGCCGACGCGTCCGAGCCGTCCGGCACCTCGGCACCTGCAGCCGCCGGCGAGCCGACGCCCACCGCATCCGGCGCAGGGGAGCGGGCGGTGCGCGCCGCGTCCGTCCTCGCGGCCGGCGGCGGACGCCGGGGCGTCCAGCTGGCGCGCGCCGCCCGCCGCGCTGCGCGGCGCACCGCGCAGCGGGCCGTCGCCTCGCGGCGGGACGTCGTCCGGCTCGGCGCGCGCGACCTGCCCGAGTGGGTGCTGTCGACCGACGTCCTCGGTGACCCCGACGAGGCCGACGACGCCCGGCGCCTCGCCCGCGACCTCGGCCTGCCGTGGGCCCGCGACGCCGTCGCGGCCTGGGCAGCGCTCGGCGCGCTCGCCGCGATCCTGCGCGTGCGGGACGACGGGCGCCGCAGCGCCGTCGTCGTCGACGAGACCGGCAGCCGCTCGCTGCTGTCGCGGTGGGCCCGCGCCGTCGGGTTCGCGCCCGTCGAGATCGACTTCACCGGCGCCCAGCCGAGCGTCGCGGCCCTCGACGTCGACACCGGCTCGCTCGACGTCATCGTGCGGATCCACCCGCGCGGGTGCGATGCCGACGACGTCGACCACGTCCTCGAGCAGGCCTCGTGGGCGCTGCGCTCCGGCGGCCTGCTCGTCGTCACGGTGCCCCTCGGCCCCGTGGGCGTCGAGGGGACCGTCGGGCCGGCCGACGTGCGCGGCATCATCGCCCGGGCGCACGACCTCGGGTTCGTCCTCGTCGGCGACCTCGACGGCGACGTCACGGCCCGGATGCGCGAGGCCGCGGCCCGGGCCCGCGCGTCCGACGCGGCGTACGGCCTCGTACGGCTCACGTTGCGACGCCGCTGAGGACGCGGTGCGCCGGCATGCAGGATGCACTGGGATGATGTCCCGGACATGACCCGGAAGAAGCTCTTCGCCGTCCTGCGCGTGACCATCGCGGTGGTCACGCTCGCCGCCGTCGTCTACGCCGTCGCCCGCAACTGGTCCGACGTGTCGGTGCACCTCGACAAGATCTCGCTCGCGACGTTCGCGTGGTCCACGCTCGCCGCCGCCGTCGGCACGTGGCTGACGATGATCGGCTGGCGGATCATCCTGCGCGACCTCGGCTCCGACCTGCACCTGGCGCCGGCCTCGGGCGTCTACTTCGTCGGACAGCTCGGCAAGTACCTGCCCGGGTCGCTGTGGTCGGTGCTCGTCCAGGCGGACATCGCCGCGCACCTGCGGGTGCCCCGCCGGCGCACCGCCGTCACGGGCCTGCTCGCGCTCGGGCTCGCCCTGCTGACCGGCTTCCTCGTCGGCCTGCCGGCCGCCTCGTACCTGCTGACCCGGTCGGCCGAGGGCTTCGACTGGTGGCTGCTGCTCGGGGTGCCGCTGCTCGTCGTGCTCTGCGTCCCGCGCCTGCTCAACGCCATCATCGGCCTGGGACTGCGGCTGCTGCGCCGGCCGCCGCTCGAGCACGACCTGTCCGGGGGCGCGGTGCTTCGCGCCGTCGCGAGCTTCATCGGCGTCTGGCTCTGCTTCGGGGTGCACACGCTGCTGCTCGCACGGGCCGTCGCCGACGGCTCCGGTCACGACAACCTGAACCTCGCCTCGGTCACCGGGTATGCGCTGTCGGTCTCGCTCGGCATGCTCACCGTCATCCTGCCGGCCGGTCTCGGTGCCCGGGAGGGCCTGCTGACGCTCATCCTCTCCACCGCCATCCCGACGCCGGCCGCCGCGGCCGTCGCGATCATGTCGCGGTTCATCGTCACCGTCGTCGACGTCCTGGCCGCTCTCGGCGGCTGGCTCTACGCCCGCTCGCACCACCTCGTGAGCAAGCGGCGCGACGCGGTCGCCCCCGACCCGGAGGACCTGGCCGTCTGACCCCGGGACAGGTCCGGACCGGTCCACACCAGGGGCGCCTGTGCCCCGGTGGGAGGGCGGACGGACCACCTCGACCCGACGGAGGCCGGGCGTCTCAGGGCGTGCGGGGCTCGAGGACGAAGACCGGGATGAGCCGGTCGGTCTTGGTCTGGTACTCCGCGTACGGCGGGTAGGCCGCGACGCACCGCTCCCACCACCGTTCACGCTCGGAGCCGGACAGCTCCCGGGCGCGGACCGGGACCGTCTCCGTGCCCGCCTGCAGCTCGATGTCGGGGTGGGCCTTGAGGTTGCGGTACCACTGCGGGTGCTCCGGCGCACCGCCCTTGCTGGCCACCGCCGCGAAGACGCCGTCGTGCTCGACGCGCATGACCGGGACCTTGCGCACCGCTCCGGTCCTGGCACCCCGCATCGTCAGCAGGACCACAGGGCGCTGCATGATGTGCACCGAGTCCGTGGTACCCGTCCGCTCGATCTCCTCGACCTGCTTGCGCACCCAGCCGCTCGGGCTGGGGACGTAGTCGCCGTTCGTCGCCATGTCGGGACCTTAACCCGAGCGGCGGCGCGATCCTCTGCCGGACCGTGCGTGAGTGGCGGCCCGCGCGTCAGGCGGCGCCGGGCTCGGGCGCCGAGCTCCACGGGTGCTGCTTGACGAAGGTCTCGACGACCTGCGTGCTCAGACCCGCGCACAGCTGGCGGTGGCCCATCTGCTTGGAGACCTGGCCGGTCGACGGGTCGACGTCGGCCGACCAGTGCGACAGCGCGTACTTCTTGCCGGCCGGGAAGGCCCCGCGCGTGGTGTCCCACGGCACGACGAGGAACTTGTTCGCCGACTCCTTCATCGCGTTGACCTTGGTCGCAAGCGCCTGGAAGCTCGCGGCCTGAGCCTTCTCCACGGAGGGGTCGTACCAGAGGATCGTGTAGCCGTGCTCGAGGTTGTGGACGAGCGTCTCGACGGCGGGCACGTCGGCGGTCGTGTAGACGCGCCGCTTGTCCACGGCGGGGACGGCGAAGTGCTTGCCGCTCGACGGGGGAACGGTCGAGTACTGGACCTTCGTCAGGTCCGGCTGGTCGGTGCCGGGGCCGACGTGCTCGCTCGAGCCGGTGGCGGGGTCGTTGGTCACGGGGTCGCAGCCGGCCGACGCGACGTCACCGGAGATGCTGGCCAGGGCCTGGTCCTTCTTGCTCTGCTCGCCGACGACGGCCCAGGCGACGGCCGCGCCGATGACCCCGATGACGGCGACGCACGCCGCGATGAGGACGAGGACGCGGCGGCGTTCGGCCCGCTTCTGGGCGGCCTGCATGGCGGCGACGCGTTCGCGGCGGTCTCGGCTCGTCTCGCGGGCCATCGGTCCTCTTCCTCTGTGTGGCCGCCGCTCGGGCAGCGTGGGGGTGGGCGCAGGGTGAGCTGCCGGCGCCGGGGCCCGTGCCCATCCACGTGCCCGTCAACGACGGTGCCGAGTGTAGGCGAGGATGGTGTGCGTGCCCGAACCCCTGACCCGGCTGTGGCGCACGGACCGGCAGATCGCCCTGCGTGCGCAGCTCGGCGTCTTCCGCCGGGGAGCGGGTGACCCGACGTCCTGGTGGGGCCCGGACGGTTCGACGGCTCGGGCCTCGCAGACGCCGGACGGCGTCGGGACCCTGCACCTGGCATGCCTGCCGGGCACGGGCGAGGTGCAGGCCCGCGCCTGGGGGCCGGGCGCGGCCTGGCTCCTCGAGTCGGTCCCGGCGCTGCTCGGCGACGACGACGACCCGGCCGGCTTCGAGCCGGTGCACGCACCGCTGGCCGACGCGTGGCGCCGGTTCGCGCACTGGCGGGTGCCGCGCTCCGGGCTGGTGCTCGACGCGCTCGCCCCGGCGGTCATCGAGCAGAAGGTCACCGGGCAGGAGGCCTTCTCCGCGTACCGGGTGCTCGTGAGACGCTTCGGGCAGCCGGCCCCCGGCCCGTTCCCACGACTGCAGGCACCGCCGACGGCCGGCGGCTGGGCGGCGGTCCCGTCGTGGGCCTGGCTGCAGGCGTCGGTCGACGGCGCCCGGTCGGGGGCCGTCGTGCGTGCCGCCGGGTACGCCGGGCGGCTCGAGGAGGCGACGCGGCTGCCCCTCGACGAGGCACGCCGCCGCCTTCGCGCGCTGCCCGGCGTCGGCGTCTGGACCTACGCCGAGACGGCGCAGCGGGCCCTCGGCGACGCCGACGCCGTGTCGTTCGGCGACTACCACGTGGCCAAGGACGTCGGCTGGGCCCTGACCGGCAGGCCGCTCGACGACGCCGGGCTCGAGGAGCTGCTCGAGCCCTACCGCGGCCACCGCTACCGGGTCCAGCACCTGCTCGGCCTGGCCGGGCACCGCCGGCCGCGCCGCGCCCCCCGAATGGCCCCCCGGACCCACCTGCCGACGCGCCGCTGACCGGCACCCGCCCACCCGGCGCCGGGTTCGGTCCGGGGTTCCGGCGTGCGTCCGGTCGGAATGGGCCGAACCTCGCGTTCTGCTCCGGATGTCTGCTTCGTGGCATAGAGTCCGCGTCGGCCCTCCGGGAGCCACCGCACCAGACCCACTGATCTGAAAGGCGGCCCTCAGTTGGCTCGTCATCTGACGGGGGCACGCGCCCTCGCCCTCGGCATCGCGGCCGCGACGCTTGCACCCCTTGCTCTCGCCGGACCCGCGACCGCGCTGTCGTCCGGCGCGAGCACCGACCTCGACGCGCTGCGGTCCCGCACGGGCCAGCTCGTCACCGGCCGGGTGGCCGGTGGCGAGGCATCCTCGCGCAGCCACCGCGTCTCCACGTCACCGGCCGCGGAGGACGCCCCGCTCGACGGGACCCGTGACGCCCAGGGACGCATCGCCACGTCCAGCCCGGCCGGCGTGCGGCTCGCGGCCTCGTCCACGAGCACCACCGCCGCGGTGGACTGCGCCGACGGCGTCGTCGACCCCAACGTGCTCGCCGAGCGCTCCGTCGTCCACGTCGCCTACACCGGCGCGACGACGCTGACGCTGCTGCGCCAGCGTGAGGGCGGCACGTGGCGCACGGTCGGCACCGTGAACGGGGCCTCCGGCGTCGTGACCGACCGCGGTGTCAACCAGCGCGTCGGCTACCAGTACCGCGTCGTCGCCAAGAACGGCACCTCGACCCTGCTCGACTGCGTCGACCCCGGCTGGTACGGCACGTGGACCGAGGACGGCTGGGGTGACGCCGACGCGGTGGTCGCCGGGTCGGGCGGCCTGTTCCAGCAGAGCCGTTGGAACCTCGGTGACCGGGTCTCCACCTCGGAGTTCGTCTCGCCGGCGTTCTCGACCGACGGGCGCCTCGTGGCCGCGACCCGCGTCATCGACTCGGCGACGCACAGGGCAGTGCTCGACGTGCGCAAGGCCTCGACCGGAGCCGTCGTCTTCACGGTCGACCTCGGCACCTCCGCCTTCCCGGCGGACCCGGCGTTCTCGCCCGACGGCCAGACGCTCGCCTTCGCCCGCTACGACACGGCGGGCCAGGCCCAGGGCCTCGGCTTCGTCGACGTCTTCGGCGCGCACACCGTGCGCATCCTCACCACGTCCACCCGCATCGCCGAGCCGGTCTGGCGCGCCGACGGCACGACGCTCGTCGTGTCGACGTACGGCACCGCCTCCGAGGGCCTCGGACTCGTGTGCGCCACGTGCTCGACCGTGACGCCGATCAGCGGGACCGACGGCGGCTTCACGCCGGAGGTCGGCCCCGACGGCTCGATCTGGTTCGCGTGGTCGGACGGCACGACGCATGCCCTGCGCAAGCGGGTCGCCACCGGTACCGTCACGGACGTCCGCACGTCGACGACGGACCTCTACTACCAGCCGCGCTTCAGCCCCGACGGCACGCTCTTCGTCGAGCGCGACACCCCTGACTCCAGTGACCCGAGCTCGTACACGGCCGGCGTCTACGTCGCCCAGCCGGTCGTCGGCGGCACCGACACGCTGACGCCGATCGGCGCCGAGCGCGTCTCCTCGACGGTCGCCGGCTGGGACGTCCGCCAGCCGCAGAGCAAGGGCACGTCCGACTTCGTCGCGGAGGCGCACCACGACGTCGTCGCGCGCGACAGCAGCGGCTACCTCTGGGCCTACCGCAACGTCGGCGGGACCCTGAGCGGGCGCACGAAGATCGGCGCCGGCTGGGGCGGCTTCACGGCGATCCTCGCCGCCGGCGACCTCAACGGTGACGACCAGGCCGACCTCGTCGGCCGCGACGGCAACGGCGCGCTCTGGCTCTACCGGGGCAAGGCTGCCGGTGGCTTCGCGGCGCGGACCGCCCTCGGCACCGGCTGGAACGGCTACACGCTCGTCGCTCCCGGCGACTGGAACGGTGACGACAAGGCCGACCTCGTCGCCCGCGACGGCGCCGGCCGGCTCTGGCTCTACCCGGGCACCGGCCGCGGCACGCTCGCTGCTCGCGTCCAGCTCGGCTCGGGCTGGGGTGGGATGAACGCCCTGCTCGGCACGGGCGACGTCGACTTCGACAACCGCGCGGACCTCGTGGCCCGCGACGGCTACGGCCGCCTGTGGCTGTACCCGGGCAACGGCACCGGTGGCTTCCTCGCGCGGCGCCAGATCGGCTCCGGGTGGGGCTCGTTCACCGGCCTGGCGGTCAGCGAGGTGACCTACGGACGACCGATGTTCTGGGCACGCATCAAGGACGGCACGCTCATCAGCTACGAGATGACCGGCGACGGCGCCTTCTCCTCGGGTGACGTCTACCGCGTCGGCACCGGCTGGAACGGGTTGTCCTTCACCGCCTGAGACCCGCCCGACACGGCCGCACGACGCCGGGCCCGGCATCCTGTCTGGGGTGCCGGGCCCGTGCGCTACCCGGTCGAGGTCGCCGCACGAGCCGATCGACGACGTCCCGTCCGAGCTGACGGCGGTGGGCCGTGCGGGTCAGGGGATGTGACGCTCCTCGGCGACCCGGTTGCGCAGCTTGACGAGCTCGAGGGCGTGGTCGCGCAGGGCGGTGTCCTCGTCGGTGACCGGGTGCCACGGCCGGGCCGGGACGGCGCGCCCCTCCGCGTCCAGCGGGACGAAGACGATGAGCGAGTGGGTCGTCAGGTCGAGGTCGCCCGTGGCGGGGTCGCCGGAGCGGACGTGCACGCTGATGTGCATGCTCGAGGTGCCCGTGAGCAGCAGCCGCGCCTCGACCTCGACGAGGTGGCCGATCCGCAGCGGCCGGTAGAACCGGACGCCGCCGGCGTAGACGGCGACGTTGGCGGCGCTGCCGGTCCACCTCGTGGTGAGGACGTGGGCGGCCTCGTCGATCCACCGCATGACGATCCCGCCGTGCACCTTGCCGCCCCAGTTGACGTCGGTCGGGGCGGCGAGGAAGCGCAGGACGACGCGCGGCGCGGTGCCGGCGTCGCTGTAGGTCTGGGCTCTCATCGCCTCGGCGATGTCGGCGCGCAGGCCGATCCGCGCGACGGCGGCCTCCTGCCGGACACGCTCGGCCCCGGTCTGCGGCTCGTAGACCGGCACCGGTGTCGGTCTGCCGTCGGCGTCGACCGCCACGAAGACCATGAGGCACTCGGTCGTCGGCTGCAGGTCGCCCACGCGCGGGTTGCCGGCCGACACGGTGACGTGGATGTGCATGCTCGACGTGCCGGTGTGCACGATGCGCGCGGTCGCCTCGACGAGGTCACCGACCTCGACGGGCCGCGTGAACCGGACGTTGCCGACGTAGGCGGTGACGCTGTAGGTGCCGCTCCACCCTGCGGCTGCGGCGTAGCCCGCCTTGTCGATCCACTCGAGGACGCGTCCACCACCGACGGTGCCCGAGTAGCCGGCGTCGGTCGGCGCGGCGAGGAACCGCAGCGTGATCTCTCGGGCACCGCGTGGCATGGCGTCTCCTCGGCTGGCTCGTCCCGGCGGTCGGGGCCTGCGTCCGAGGGTGGCAGAC
>NZ_JBNDHY010000109.1:0-14789 GCF_056755315.1 Monashia sp. HAY1-2A | reverse complement strand
GCAGTGCTTGGCGAGCCGCCGACGTCGCCGCGAGCGAACGCAGCACGTTGGAGTATCCGAGTGGCTGGCCGTCACCGTGTTCGGCCCACCATGCTTCTGGGTCGGCGGCCGCTGCCTCGACCGCCGCAGCGTCGTCGGGGTGGGTGGCCGCAGCGGCGCGACGAACGAGGTCAACGACCACATGCCATCCAGTAGGTATACCGGCGGCCGTCGACACCCCGGACCCCAACAACAGCGCGTACACGCCCGGGCATGCGTGCACGCCGGTGGCCAACGCGACGCGAGGGTCCAGGGTCCGCACAGGCATGACCGGCTTCTGGGCGGCCGGGTCGGAATCGAAAGTGTCGGTGATGTCGGCAGTCGTCACATGCACAGTGTGTCGGTCGGTTCAATCGTTTCGGACTCAACCCGCAGAGCCAATCGGGAAGGTCTGCACGACATCAGCATTTTGGTAACTAATCGTTTGAGGCATCGACCTCCGGCAGATCGTCCCTCGACCCCCGTCCGGCAAGATGGGGCTGATGCGTGCTCAGACCGCTCCAGACTTGGCAGCCGAACGCGTTGGCCTCCTCGGTCGGCGTTGGAGACATGTCCAAGGCGTCGGCCGGTTGGCAGAATCCCGGTGGTAACTGGCGCGCCAACGTCGGGTGGCCGCGGGCCCTCGTGGCTGCCGGACTCCCCGAGGGCTTCCACTTCCACGACCTGCGCCACAGGGGTAACCACCTCGTTGCCCAGTCGGGAGCGTCGACCCGAGAGCTGATGCACCGGATGGGTCACTCGACGATGCGGGCCGCGCTCATCTACCAGCACGCCACAGAGTCCCGGTCTCGTGACCTCGCCAACCACCTCAATGCCCTGGTCGCCGCGCGCCGTGGAACCGCATCGGAGGACGACGCGAACGAGGGCGCGCAATTGCACGTGCGTTGCACGCAGTGCCGTGTGCACGGCCCGAAAGACGAAGCCGCAGGTGGGGAGATGCGTCCTGACCTGCGGCTTCGGTGTGGAGCGAGCGACGGGAATCGAACCCGCGTATCCGGCTTGGGAAGTCCGTCGAGGCCCGCACGAGCTTGGCCGGCGTGGCCGGCTGACTGACCCTCAGTGCTCTCCGCCGACCGTCTTCGCCCGCATCGTGTTGCACGCTCGTTGCACGATGGGGGCGCTAACGATATGCGTTCCGTAGCACGGCGGACCCATTGGGCGCCTCGATGCCCGAGCGTGATCCCCACCAGGGTCGTCCTGCGTTGGGTGGTCGGATGCGGACTGATTGTCACTCACGTAGTCCCCCGAGCCATGGCCGCCCAGGGGAGCTGGGACCTGCCACCGCCGGCCCGGCTCCTCGCCCGATGCGCGCGGGAGGGTGGCCAGGAGAGGCCGCGGGGAACGCGTGCCGGTGTTGGCCCGTCTGAAAACGATGTGAACGAGACCTCGATTTGGACGGTGTTGGAATCGATCGGCACCGTAGCCGGCGCTTTCCTTACCTTGGTGGCAGTCGGCATCTCCCTCTTTCTGTTGAGGCAAGGAGCGCTAGACCGACACAACCTTCGCAAGGAGGAGTCGCGTCGCCAGGCGAGCAAGGTGACGCTGACGGCCGGGCCGGGCGCGATGATGACGTTCGATCAGGGTGAGGTGACATCGACGAGTCACATCGTCACCGTGTACAACGAGAGCGACCAGCTGATCATGGTCGAGCGAATCCGGTTTCTTCGCTCCGAGTCCTGGGAGTTCCTTCAAGCCGAGGGCAAGCTCTACCCCGACGAAGGCTACGTCCACGTGACGAACCCGTTGCTGCGCCCCGGGGGGCACCGGCAGTTTGCTGTGCCGGAAGGTTGGACTCCCGAGAGCGGTGTGGGAGGCGACTTCGCCGTTGTCGAGTTTCGCGATGCGTCCGGTAGGGCTTGGCGCCGTCGCTCCGACGACTTTCGACTCGAGCCGACGACTCTCGAGATTAGCCCGGGCCAAGAGCGCTTCCAGAACTTGTGTCAGCGTCATCCACTCCTTCAGAAATTGCTGCTGGACCCCGCCATCGTTTTCGCGATCCGTGCGGCCAGGAAGAGAGACGATCGGATTCCTTTGTCGGTCAGGTACTTCCGCCGTGTCTGGGGCTACTGGGGGGCAGGAGAGAAGGATCACTGGCAGATTCCTTACGGGGCGCCCGCCTTGTATGCGTTCGAGGAGCTCTTCCCACGTCCGCCGAAGGGCCCCTCTCGTCGAGAGCGACGCAGGCTGGCGCGCGATCGGGGAGAGCTACCGACCCGGTAGCGGAGCATCAGAGCTCGACGGAGTGGCCGGGTCAATGGCGACCGGAGGCCATCACGGAGTGACGCGTAGCGCCATCGACACAGTGCGGAGTCGGGCGGATGCTCGAGCGTCGGGTCGGCGGCTCGCAGGGTGGTTGGCCTGGGAGTCACGATGAGCGGGACCCCAGTGTCCCGGCTTGAGTGGCCGGCGAGTGGTGGGGAGCGCGTAGGCGCGAAGCGCCGGAGCGCGGGGGTCCCTCCCGTGAGCCGGCTCAATGGCGTCTGTTTCATCGAGGCGAAGCATCCGAACGAACATGTTGACGGTGCGCTACTTCGCGTCGAGATTTCGCGCCAGAATTTCAACCTTCGAGCAGTCAAAGAGAAGTTGGCGCGGGAGGTGCTGAGACGGGGCGGAAACGCCTTGGTTCAGTTCGAGTACGGCCAGCGCTCACGCAGCGTGCTGGAGTAAATCTTCACGTTCAAGTGGGGATACCGAGAGTTGACGCGGGACCGGCTACGCCGCTCGTTTGCCCATCACGGAGGACCAGAACTAGGACTGATCCGACGTAGTAGGAAGGAGGGCATGTAGCGCGGCGTCGATGGCCTCCGTTGCTGCACGGCCGTTCACCCCCAAGGCCGTTGACGGCACTGAATGGGAGCGTCACTTCGCCGCTATGGATCATGCAATAGCCCTCAACCCGACTGGCAGGAGCCACTCGTCTATCGCTAGCATTTTTCGGGCGTTTGCCTGGGTGACTGTCCGCGGCGCCCTCCACTGCTTCGTTGACTCGCAAAAGTCAGCCCCTCACGGATACGAGCCGCCTCTCTGGCCGCCTTTGCGCAGGAGGCGTGAGCCTTGCCCTGACCCCATCGAGCGATGCGCCCCCGCAGGGAGTCTCTCGCATAGGCAACAAGGCTCAGATACCACTCGTACTTTGGCTCCCCGCCGGGGAGAAGTAGTAGCGCGTCCCCCGCGGTCCGCGACCTTCGCAGACTTCTTGGGGCACGAAGGGTGTCGGTAGCCCGGTTGGCCATCGCGCGTCCGAGCGAAGTACGCCTGCTCGTTCACCCTCATAGTTTGCCCATACCTTTGGCAGCGCGTTCCGGAAGCCGGTACCCGGAGCGCGTTGCGATCTCCTTTGGCCATGGGAGGAGATTAACCTCGTCGTCCGACAGAGACCGAGGCCCAGCTCTGGCAGATGAGGCTCGGCATCAGGCCGCCGTCTGTCGGCGTGTGTCTATCGCCGCGAGCCGCGTCTTCGCCAGGGCGACAGCGTTTCGAACGCTGGCGTAGCTACCGGAGGGCAGACCAATCGACCTCGATAGCTGCGCTCTCGATCTCCCTTGCGATCGTCGCCTTCCAAGCTCCCGCGACGTCCAGCGGGATGTACGCGAGCCCGTCAAGGTCGCTGGGCATCTCGACGCCTTCTTCGAACAGTACGGCTGTGCGTGAGCGACCAAAGGCGCCACAGAAGAATCCAAGCTCGAAGACGACGTTCTGGCGGGCACGGAGCCGGTCACCGTCGGACGATGTCTTGGCCCGGCCGAAGTCATCGCCCGTAAGAAGCACGACTGCGAAGCCTACAGCGCCGGCGTGGGATTCGAACTTCTCCAGCAGCACTCTTCCCCCGTTTGGCTGCTCGTGCAGGATGGTCGGCTCCACCTTGGTGAGACGCTCGAGGAACCGGGCGAGTTCATACTTCTTGGCTTGATCGTGACCGTGAACGATGAAGATCCGGCCGCCAGGACCATCCTGCGCGTCTTGCTGAGATCCCGACACAGGACCCCGCACGTCGGCATCAACTTCTGCGGCGAGCTCAAGCTCAAGTTTGGCCGACTCCAAGATTGTGATGGCCTCCTTCACCCCAGCGACTTCATACGGCTTGAAGTCTGTGCCCACCGTCCACATGCTGGGGGAGTACCTAACGGCTTCAAACCTTGCATGTAGCGGGGAGGCCGCCCCGAACACCGTTCGGAGAACAACTTCAGTCTTGTTCTGCCACTCGTCGAAGTTCTTGGGGTGGCCGTCGTTGGCTTCAGCGATCTGCTGCTGTACCAGGTCGCGCTTTCGATCGATGTTCACGCGCGCGAGTGTATTGCGGATGGGCCCTGCTACTGCCCTCGGGCCGTCAGGCGTCGCGCGACAGCACCTGCGCTCCGCCCACGTCGCCGACAGACGCCGACGTGTGCAGAGTCAACTGAATCGCCATCTGAACTGTTCGGCTCTCACGGCACTCGATTGCGCCCCTACAACGAGGGGTGAGTCTTGCCCAGGAGCGCGCGTCACTCCGCCTCCAGCCTTCTCCGGCCGCTCAGCGGACCCCGACCTAGGCGAGGGCCGGAGCCGATGCAGTGGCCTGCCGCGCTTGTGATGCACGCAAACGCTTAGGAAGCGTCGCACTGCCTGTGCAGCCGATTAGGCGTCCGCGCCTCGTGGCGACTTCGGGGGTTCCGGCTTCACACGCTTGTATGTTCTCCGCATGACGCTCCCAACCCTGATGCCCGAGTCGATCCGTATTGCCTCGGGATCTATCTACCATTACACCTCCGCCGCTGGCCTGCTCGCGGTCATCACGTCGGGAAGAATCTGGGCCTCGGAAGCCTCCAGCCTGAATGATAGAGCCGAAGTGCGTCAGGGCTGGGAGGCCATTCAGCATCACCTTCGCAGGCACGAGAAGACGCCAGCGGGCGATTGGTTGATGGAGTATGCGACGCCGAACCGCAACAAGAAGCCCCATGATGTGTTCATGCTCTGCGCATCGACTCGGGATGATGACGCAAACCAATGGAGGTTATACGCGACGGGTGGACGCGGATATTCGATAGAACTGGACGCGGGCATTCAACTCGCGGCGTTCTCGGAGAACGCTCCGGAGCCGCCCGTGAAGACCGCAAATCCCCGATTCGGTTTTAGGACCGTGGCGAGCCTTGCAAACGTAACTCCCTGGATGCACGTCCTATACACCGAGCAAGAGATTGGCGCTGCTGTGGACGAACTCGTGGCCAGCGTTGATGCCGAAATCAAGAACCTGGAGCAGGAATCTGACCTCGAAGCGAAGGACCACTACGGAGAGCAGCTGCAAGAAGACGCTCGGGAGGCCCTCGAAGGGATGGCACACATAATCAAGTCTCCTGGATTCTCGGGTGAGAACGAGGTTCGAGTCGTTGCAACGTTCTTTTGGGGTCGAGACCATGTCGATTATCGAGCAAGCGCGACGGGGGTGTCGGGGTATGCTGTGCTGACGGCCGCTCCGGGCGGCAACGGTGATATTGTCTGTGGGCCACCGTACGCGCCATCACTTCCAATTAGAGGCATCCGTCTCGGACCTTTGCTTGCCGAGGAGAACGTTCCGACTGTCGAAGGCATGCTTGGCAAACAGGGTCTGCGCCAACTGCCAGTCAGAACCTCTGACGTCCCTCTCCGGTAGACGACTGGGAGCAGCCGCCGGTGGGGACGCTTCGGAAGTGGAGCAGCGGCACCGATAAATTCCCTGCAGCAAGCGGCTTGGTTCGCCGTGAGGAGTGGATGTGCGACGCACTGGTGCGTCACCCCGCCGCGAATGGGAGCTTAAAGGGTTGTCAGCGGAGCGCCCCGGACCAGCATCCGCGCTGTGTTCAACGGGTCGAGCGCCCTCTCGATCTCCCCGGCAAGGTCAAGGAGATCTTGGGGGCTGCGAGCAATCGTCTTCCACGACTCGCCGTCCTTGGCGGTATGCGCGAGGCCCGGGAGGTAGCTGCCATCCGCGTCCTCACCGACGGTGAACGGGTGCGCGTGCAGCAGTTCGTTCCTGATCGATCCTCGAGCCCGCCCAAACTCAGTAGCGGCCCGAGTGAGCGCATCGGCGATATCCTGGCCATTCGGAGAAGATCGGTATTCATCTGCCAGCGCTTGGAGCGCGGCTTCTTTCGCGCCAGCCATCTTCCCTCGTGTGACAGGCAACGGGGCCGCTCCCGCTTCATACAAGATCGCGGTTACTGACTCCTCCAGACTGAGGAAGTTGTAGAGCGCCCTACCGAGCGCCAAAAGCACATCGGGGTGGGCCGGCGTCCGGAATTGTCGTCCAAGAGTGGTGTGTGTGTCATCGGGATCTGAGTGGGTCATCGCGGTGACCCTACTCCCGAGCCGCGGCCTCAGGACTGACGTGGACCGCGTCACCTGACCGTCTCGCTGGAGGTACCAGTCCGCTCTGCAACCGCGTCACTTCGCCGCTGTCGACTCCCCAAGGCCCACGAGACGGTGACCAGGCGGTCCGGGCTCCCTTGAGGGCGCGATGTCGGCTCATCCAGTATCGCTGCGGCCTGGCCCGGCGGGACATGAGCCGCGAGCTCGTAACGGAGTGGCTTCAGGGCCTCGTGCCGTATCGGTGTGGCGACTCACCGATACTGCGAAGGACGCCCCATCCGGTAGCGGGCCTTCCGCACCCTTCGCCGCCTCTCCTTTGGCGAGAGATCAACACGTTGAGGCCGTTGAACCCACGGTGGTCCCCAGACGTGGATCCAAAGGCTAGTCCGGCGCGACTTTCTGCGCACAGACGCCTGACTCCACGAGACTTCGACGTCGACCAAATGCAACGGCGCGTCCGTCCAGGTGACGGAGATAGTGAGAGCATCCCCAGGCGCGCACGTCACCACACGATTGCCAAGGACGTGGTCAGGCTGGTCTTCAGCCGTTATGTGAGCATCACAATTCACTCCGGTCACCCACACATCCACAGCCTGGCCGGTGCCGGCGTTGATGAGAGTGATTCTGCCTGAACCGCCCTCGCCCGGGGGGCCTCCTCCTGCGCCTCCCTGGGCAAAGACCCAGTAGGGCCGTGGCAGGTCTGCCCATCGCAAACCGACTGCCAACGCGGCGGCGAGCAGGGAGGCGAGGACAGCGCCGGCTATCGCGGCCCAAAAGCTGGACTCTAGCCAGTTTGGCGCGGTTAGGAGCATCACCCAATTATCACATCTTCGTTGCGTGGGGCATCGCCGAGTTCCGGCCGCCCACAGAATCACGCCTGCTGCACAGCAGGCACTGTCCTAACTAAGACGAAGCAGCCGCACGACTTCCGCAAAATGCTGACTCAGCATCAGTAGTCGCCTAGTCGGAGGAGACGCTGCAATCTGCTGTCGCTCCCTGCGTCACTTCGCCGCTTTAGGACGCCTGTCGACTCGGCCGGTGAGCGGCCGGCTAGCGTCAGTCAAGATCCCTCACAGTCTGCGGGGCGATCCGTGGCTCTGACCCTGGTCGTCAGATCGCCGGCGAGCATGCCCATGTCGAACACCAACCTCCTGCCATCTCGACCGGATTCAATGACGTCGACCCAACTGGCGGCGGTCTGTCCGACTCCGCCAATGTCCTCGACGAGCCAGACCAGTCCGCGCCACAGGGCGGGAACTGGAAACGCCGCGGGCTGGTTTGTCCATCGACAACGTCTTCGGCCCGAGCGTAGCGTCGAGATGCCCCGCCGAGACTTTCCCGGGCCGCCCCTATCCGGGCCG
Source organism: Monashia sp. HAY1-2A (assembly GCF_056755315.1). Classification (NCBI taxonomy): domain Bacteria; kingdom Bacillati; phylum Actinomycetota; class Actinomycetes; order Micrococcales; family Intrasporangiaceae; genus Intrasporangium; species Monashia sp. HAY1-2A. The sequence goes on along the minus strand of NZ_JBNDHY010000109.1, from coordinate 7,068 downwards.
GGGTGCACCCGAAGAAGCGAGGGCAGCCTCATGAGTTACGGCGTCGTTCACCAGTTCAAGGGTGGTACGAAGGATCAGTACGAGGCCTCGATCGCGGCGGTTCACCCGGCCGACGGGAGCCTACCGGCCGGGCAGGTGTTCCACGCGGCCGGCCCGTCTGCAGACGGCTGGACCATCGTGGCCGTGCACGACACGAAGGAGAGCTGGGAGACCTTCCGCGACTCGACCCTGATGCCACGCATGCAGCAAGGCATCCCCGGCGGGTTCACCGAACCCCCGCAGGAGACGGTGTTCGAAGTGGTCAACGAGGTCAGGGCACCTACGCATGCCTGAACTGCACCGGCCGCGATGACCCCAAACCGAGCCAGGTGCCGGAGTCCGCACCGGTGACCTGTGACCCGGACTGCCAGGCAGTCCGGGTCACAGTCGTCGCGGGCTGGCCAGCCAGATCGGGCCAGGTCATACCGCCGCCACTCGAAGGGGCCGGCCCCGGGCACCCGGGACTGGCCGTGCGACGCGCACTTCAGCAGCCAGCTGCCTGAAGCATCTGGTCGTACTCGCTCGAGCAACTGTCGGCGTAGCCGTCAGCATTGAGGGGAATGACCGACTTCTGAGCCTCGATCTGTGCGCAAGCTAGAGTCGCGAGCCGGGGCCGCCGGCGCCTCCGCTGCAGGCGGTGTGTAGGTGAACGTAACCGCAGGAGTGGGCGCTTCGGGTCCACAAGCGGAAAGGAAGCCAAGGCTGACCAGGGCAACGAACGAGGTGGCGACTCGTCTCAGGGGGCAGTGTTCCCGACGGTGCGTGGATTCGTGGCATAACCGCCCACGGAGGTGGGGCTCATGCTGCGGCACTTCGCGGCCTGCCGACCCGTGAGCACCGACGACCCCGGCATCGATGTGCCCCACACGTCCGCGCGCATCGGTGGCGAGCGGGGTTCTCCCTCGGCGGTCAGACGTCGGCCGGCTTGCAGTCGGGCGCCTCGACGAGCGCCACCCGCTGGAGCAGCCGCGCCGCCCTACTGACTCCCTCGACCGAGTTGACGAGCACGTCCTCGTGCTCGATGTTCAGGGTGCCCTCGTAGCCAACCGAGCGCAGCGTGTAGACGAACTCGGCCCAGAAGGTCTCCCCGGCCGGGTGCCCCAGACCAAGGGTCACGTAGTTCCACGAGCGCAGGTTCGCCCTTTCCATCGGGTGCGAGGTCAGCAGTCCATCGCGGGCGGTGACGACGCTGTCGATCCGGGTGTCCTTGGCGTGCACATGGATGATCGAACCGCCCAGCGCCCGGATGACGGCCGGCACGTCCGCGCCCATCCCCATCAGATGCGATGGGTCCAGGTTGGCGCCGATCACGTCGTCGCCCACAGCGTCGACCAGCCGTAGCAGCGTGGACGGGTTGTACACCAGCTGGTTGAAGCAGGCCTCGATCGCCAGGCGGACCCCGCGGTCACGGGCGAAGCCCGCCAGTTCTCTCCAGTACGGGATGGCGACCTCGTCCCACTGGTACGCGAGCACCTCGAGGTTCTCCGGCGGCCACGATGAGGTGATCCAGTTGGGCACCGAGTCGCCCCGCCCTGCGGGCAGGCCGGACATGCACACCACGGTCGACACGCCGAGGGCGCTCGCCAGGTCAATGGTGTCGCGTAAGACCTTGTCGTGTGCCGGCCCGCTGACCGGGTGCAGCTGGTTGCCGTTTGCGTTCAGGGCGCTCAGGCTCAGACCCCGATCCGTGACCTTGCCCGCGAATTCCTGCCGCGCCCCCTCTGAGGCCAGCACCGCCGCAAGGTCGATGTGCGGGGCCTCCGACCAGTTACCGGTGGCCACCTCCACCGAGTCCAACCCCAGCCGCTGGGCCACGTCCAGCGCGTCCTCGAACGAGAGGTGACCCAACGAGTCGGTGATGAGCCCGATCTTCATGCAAGCCGTCCTTCCAGTGATCGTCAGCCGCGGCCCACCCGCGAGCTTATGTCAGCATGTCAGGACAAACGATGGATGGGAAGACCCGGCCAGGACGCGACCCATCTGGGCGGTCTGGTGACCCGTTCCTGCGACCCGGCACTGGCCGTCCCGGTGAACCGCAGCACAACGAACCCAACATCACATTCGGGGGGACCGATCTGGGGAGGAAATGTCTTGTCCACGACACCGCCGAATCCCGCACGAGCGCGGCGTCACGCGAAGACCCGCGAGCAGTTCCTCGCATCCATGCGACGTCGCGATGTCGCATCCGTACCTGCGCCACACCGCCGGGAGCCGGTCACGTTGCACGGTCTCGCCTGTGACGCAGATCCTGGCCTGCAGCCCGCGTGCACGCTCACGAATGGCGCCGCCCCAGCGTCTTCGGGTCCCGCAGCCAGTTGAGGCTGAGGTTGAGCAGGTCGTCGACCCCTTCTTGCCACGTGGACCTCAGGGGACTGTTCAGCTTCGTCATGACCTCATCGATCACGGTGTACAGCGCCGGATGCGTGGCCTCGACGATGTTGCCGAGCCGCCCAAGTCGAATCTGCAGCTCTACGAGGACGCCGGGGTCGAGCCGGGGGCCGTCGATGTGGACGCTCTTGAGGGCATTGTGGATCTTCTCGATCTCGTCCCAGATGGCGCGCTCCTGTCGAGCCGCATCTTCCCGCCCCCACTGCGCCTTGAGCAGGCGCCAAGACGTCACCGCCGTGATGAGCCCGCCGACGACGGCACCAGCGAGGGCCGCCAGGAACTCGTTCATGCCGTGAGAGTAGGCGACCGTGCCCGACGTTCATAGGACCGCGCGCTCCCACCCCGCCTCACGACCGCCTCGAGTCACCCGCCATGGCCTTGCAGCGAGGATGGTTTGCGACGTGGATTGCTGCGCTCGTCCTAGTGGCTAGGGTGCGTTCGGGTCTGCTGCACGGATAGGGGACATCTGATCTGCGTCGATGTGTGTCGGCGCTGGAAGGACGTGCACCATGCCGAAGGCGATTCCCGAAGAATTCCGCGAAGACGCGATCCGGGTTCTTCCGGGACTCCGATGCCTCGCCCGGGCTCGGACGCCGCCGATATTCAAGGACCCACTCGCAGGAGCCTGCGCCTGACGCCAACTCGGAACGCCGAACCACTCTCATGAACCGCGCGTCTCACCGCCGCTAGCGACGGCCCGTCTCGTCTGGGAAGGGGACTCGAATGGTCTAAGCAGTCTTCCCACGCATCTGGCTCTTCAAGGCGCCGAGGTCCATGGATGTCCAGTGTTCGACGAGCAGGCCATCGGAGATGCGGAAGATGTCGATGAACTCGAACTCGATGTGGTTGCCGGTCGGCTCCAGTCCCCAAAGCTCGCCGCGATGAGTACCGCGCAACGTCTTCCGCGTACTGACCAGATCGCCCTCGGCGATCTGGTCGTTGATCTGCATGCGGGCATCCGGAAAGGCCTGTAGCAGCTGCCCGTAGAAGGCCTGGAACCCGCTCGCTGGTCGCTCCGTGCTCGGAATGGTCCGCCCCTCGGGCCGGTAGTGGTTCACGAACCCCGGGTGGAAGACCTCGTCGGCGTAGGCCAGGTCATGCTGATCTTGGCAACGTCGGACGAACTCGACCACGACCCGCTTGTTGTCGTCGGTGGACATCGGCATCATCCCCGTCCGCAGCCATGATGCCGCCAATCTAACCCTGACCCCGGACTCGCGCACCCACATCGGCGTGCCTCCGCTGGGTCAGTCAGAGGGGGTCACGTGACCGCATCAGACGTAATCTGAAGACGTGTCTGGTCCGCGGAGTGAGCCCGAGGCAGACCTGTCTCACCTGAGCATCCAAGAGTTGATCCTCGAGTTGACTCGGACAGAGGACCGCCTACGTGAGGAGGCAAGGTCCGGGTCGAGGCCGCTGCCTGGCCAGACCGCTCGGGTGGCTGACTTGCGCCGCCACGAGCGGCGATTGCGAGCAGAGCTGGCAGAGCGCCGCGAGAGGCCCGACCAGGACATCGACACGTGACGCCGACGTCCTCTTGCTCACGCAGATGGTGGCGCGGAGCCGGGATAGGCAATCTTCCATGCCCTAGGTCCTGATGCGGCCAGGGAAACGCCTGATATGGCTCAGCGGCGGAGACATCAGCCGTAGTAATGGTCCCGAGCTCCTTTGATCGGCCGTGGTCATCTGCCATTGCGGCGCTTACAAGCTCGTGACCCTCCCGACTGAAACAATGCGCAACGCTGTTGGCTGGCATGCAAACCCGCATGCCGGCACGATGGCCAGCGAACCTGCCGGAGCAATCTGCATGCGATTCGACATGGCCAACATGGGGGCGCACAATGCGAAGCACCATTTTCGGTTCGGTTCTCTCCCGTCCGATCGAGCGAACGGTGTCGCTCAATCGGTCGCGTCGCTGCCAGAGGCAGACCTTGTCGTTGAGGCAAGAAGCCTCCGGGCTCGACGGCCTAGGTCGCTCAGATCCACCCGGCCCTCTTTAGCCGCAGCCGCCAAACGTGCGGCTAGGTCCAAGGCTTCGTCTAACTCGGGGCCGACGACAGCAGTTTCCTGGCCCATGTCTCGAAGGATGGTGCCCTCAGTCCGTGAGGCGATCAACGGATCAGCGATGCCATCGATCCACACCCGGGTGCGGCGACCATCACCACGTCCCTCTCCGGTGATTCGCTCGAGGGCAAAGATGCGATCCGCCCGGGCGAACTTGCCGAAACCCAAGGCCACCATCCCAGTGTCTGACGCCACCCTCACATCTTGGCACCGCGCAGCGACCCCATGCTTCGGGTTGAAGCCGCCTTCCCGAAACGTCGGCGTCGAAGGCTCGACAGTGACGTTCGGTCCTGATCCCTCACCAATCAGCTCACGTCATTCCGCCGCGCGTCGGCCACCCTCACGGTGACAAGTGCCGTCCGTGGTGAACGACACACCGTACGGTCTACGGCCGACCTTCGGCTGGGAAACGCCGCACCCCGAGGCCGGCGAAGGCCGCACTGACAAGCGCGACTCCGGCGACGGCCACCAGCGTCGATCGGGAACCGAACCCGGCCACCAAGCCAGCCAGAGCCGTCCCGGCGGACGAGAAGGCCACCTTCGTCCCCGCGACCGTCACGAAGACAGAGCCGCGGGCACTCGGCGGGGCATATTCGCCTCTGGCGGCGAGGCTCAGCACGGTCTGTGCTGCCATGACGAGGCCAAGGACTGCGTACGTCGCCAGCAGCACCGGGAACCACCCGCCGAGGAGGACGACCGCGAAGAGCACCGGAGCCATCAGGGTGACAAGGAGAGTCATCCCACGGTCGGGTGACATCCGAGGCGGGTGGAGAGTCAGGGCGAGCCCGCCGGTCAGGCTGCCGAGCCCAAAGGCCGCGGCCACCCACCCGCCATGTCCGCTGGCGTGCTTTTCGCCCAGGCTCATCCCTGCAAGGAGGGCCGCGGCGATCAGAAACGCGCCGACCCACGTGAGCAGCGCGACGCGGCGCAGTTGGACGTGGCGAAAGACTGCGGCCGGTCCGGCGCGGACCCCGGGCCCCGACGGGTCGGCGCCGTGGAGCAGCTCGGTCTCGGCGTGCTGGCGGGCGCGCGGAACCCGAGCCGGTGACGTCCGCGCCGCCGGCAAGCCCAGGACCAGGAAGGCGCCCACGAGGCCGAGGGCACTCAGCGCGAGCAGCCCGCCGCGCGGTGAGGCGGCGGCGGCCAGGACGGAGACGACAACCGGCGCGCCGGCCCCGGCCACGCCGTAGGTGAGAGCATCGAGTGCGCGCAGGCGGCGGGTTCGGTCGTCGGTGGTACGGCCCTCCGCGAGGCTGCTCAGGCCACCGGTGAGCATCGGACCGGCCGCGCCGGCACCGAGCGCCAGGAGCAGTACGAGCGGCAGCGGCGTGGCACCGAGCCACGTGGTGACCAGCGCCAACAGGGCGGCGAAGACGGTTGCTGCCACCGCCACGACACGGCGCGGGTCGGCGACGCGGTCCAGCAGCGGAGCGGACAGGAACCCGAGGGCGTGGGGAGCGGTAAGCGCGGCGCCGATGAGCCCGGCAGTGCGCAACGGCGACGGCACGTGCGAGGCCGCGCACAGCAGCACCAAACCGACGGTCGCGCCGGCGTCCATGCACCGGACCAGCACCGCAGCCAGCACATACGTACCGATGCGTTTGTCACTCATATGACACTCCTTCGACCGGTTACACCGTCGACGTTGCCACCAACCGTGTAACCGGTCAAACTAGTGACATGGCCATGTTGCATGTCGCCGGCAATGCCGCGTTGGACTTCGTCGGCACGCTGAGCGAACGCGGAACCGCCGACGAGGAGGGCCTGGCCAGCGGTGCGGCCCTTGCGAGGTGGTACGTCGAAGCGGGACTCGTCGACCGTCAGCCGAAGGTGGACGCGGCCCACCTCGCGCAGGCGCGCCGGTTCCGTGAACACCTGCACCTCCTGGTGCGCTCACTGGTCGACGAGACGCCGCTACCCGAACAAAGCCGATTGGCGCTCAACCGCGTCGCTCGCCGGCCGCGACCGGTGCAGACTCTCGATCCGGACGGGCGACGGGTACGCCGAGGAGACGCCGGCGCCTGTCTCGCCGCGGTGGCCCAGGCCGGAGTGGAACTGTTCGACCGCACCGATGGGGCCGTCGTGCGCTTCTGCGCCGATGACCGCTGCACGCACCCCTTCCTCGACCGTTCCCGCAGCAAGCTGCGGCGCTGGTGCGACATGGGCACCTGCGGCGACCGCGCCAAGGTGCGCCGCTACCGCGGCAAGCCCTCGGCCTGACCAGCCGGGTAGCCTTCAGCCAATCCGCCGGGACACTCTGCACTGGGGGCTTCCAGCACGTGACGACGTCGGTGACCGAGCGTCAGCACAGTTGTCCCTCAAGCGTGAGCCGTGAGTGGCATGGTGGGACCGAAGGTGGCCCGCTGTTCTGGACGAGCGGACATGGCGCCCACCGATCCAGTGCGCGAAGGGGTGAACACCCTGTCAAACGGAGGTGCGCAGGATGAACGACGACGAAGTGGCCATCCGGAACCTCATCGAAGGGTGGGCTATCGCTGCGCACGAGGGCGATTTAGAGGCTGTCCTGGCGCATCACGCTCCGGAAATCGTGATGTACGACGTCCCGCCACCCGAGGA
>NZ_JBNDHY010000108.1:0-14804 GCF_056755315.1 Monashia sp. HAY1-2A | reverse complement strand
GGCGAACCGGGTGAACCCCAGCGCCACGACCGGGCCGGCCGCCAAACCCAGCGCGACCCGGACCTCCGAGCCGAACCGGATCCCCGGACTCGTTTCAGAACTTGCCAGTGTCATCAAGACCTCCATGCAATGTGTTGCGGACCTTGGGTGCAACGCCGCCACCACCGCCCACAACGCAGACATCAGGACACACACCCAACACATCGGGACATCGGGGAACTGGTTCGGCCTTCGGTTTGTCCGAGGCGCTGTCAGGGGCCACGCTGTGCGCCATGTTCATCCAGCGAGCGCAGTCTCGGACCGTCGTTGTCGTGCTCTATCCGGGCGTTCGTCTGCTTGATGCCACTGGGCCAATCGAGGTCCTCACCGTTGCCAACGAGCATGGCGCGACCTACGAGGTGCTGACGGCGTCGGCCGATGGGCAGCCCGTGCGAGCCACTGGCGGACTCGAGCTGGGCGCAGACCTGGCATGGGCTGATGTGACGGATCCCTTTGACACGCTGGTCATTCCGGGAAGTCCGGACTGGAAGTCGACGACGACCGATGATGCACTGCTTGACGCCGTACAGCGGCTGACCCGGCTTGCTCGGCGCACCGCAGGCATTTGCGCGGGCACGTTTCCCCTTGCCGCGGCCGGCCTGCTGGATGGACGCAAGGCGGCGACACACTGGAGTCTGGCGGAGCTGTTGGCAACGCTCTATCCCGCGGTCGCCGTCGACGGCGACGCGATCTTCGTCAGGGACGGCAGCGTGATCACCTCTGCAGGGATCACGGCTGGTCTTGACCTCACGTTGGCGCTCGTGGAGGCCGACCATGGTCCAGACCTTGCCCGTCAGGTCGCCAAGCACCTGGTCATGTTCATGATGCGTCCGGGTGGTCAGTCGCAGTTCTCCGCCCGTGCTGAGATACCCCGGCCGAAGCAGCGTGTCCTTGACCGGCTGCTCGACTCGATCGTCGAGGCGCCGCACAAGGACCACACGTTGCAGGCGCTGGCCAGCCGGGCTGGGCTCAGCGCGCGCCACCTGACGCGCTTGTTCCGTTCTGAGCTCGGTATGAGTGCCTCCGCTGTGGTCGAGCAGATCCGGCTCGAGGCAGCCAAGGCGCACTTGGAGTCGACTGACGACAACCTCGAGGTGGTGGCACGTCTTTCCGGGTTCGGCAGCACGGAGACGATGCGCCGGGTGTTCCTGCGGCGCCAAGGGACCTCCCCGGGTGCCTACCGCGCCAGGCAGCGCACCACGGGAATCACCGAAGACCCGAATGTCTCGAACGAGGCACGCGCCTGATCCGCACTCCAGTGCGCCACCGTGCGCACGGGCCCGGCCGGCCGGCGGCCGGTGAGCGCGTCGGCCCGAATCGTGCCCGTGGTGGCCCGCAGGGGGCACGCCTGCGCGCTCTGGCTGAGGTTGGCTGGACTTCCATCAACCAGGCGGTCACGAGCAAGGCCACGCATCACGGCGCAGCCCGCAGACACCGCGACCGCCGTTCGCAGAAGTGTCAGACCGATGTGCCAGATCAGCATCACCCAGGTTCCGCCGACGGTGGCTGCCGCAGACCAGTTCTTCCTGGAAACCTCCCGCCACAGCCGTCGCGAGCGCTTTCACGCGACGGTCTCGAGCCTGCCCCTGGCAGAGCTCGAGGGCCTCGCGCAGGTTCGCACCGACCGGCTCAACGTCTACGGCTTCGAGCCGGGCAGCGGCGAGCTCGTGGGGGTCGCCTCCGCGGTCGTGTGGGCGCCACACGCAGCAGAAGTCGCCGTCTGGGTCGCGGACCGATGCCAGCAGCAGGGGCTCGGTACGGCGTTGACGCTGGCCCTGCGGGACCGACTCCCAGACGCGGACGTCACCGAGGTGTGGGCGTTCCTCGAGCCCTCGAACCCTGCGGCCCTGGCCCTGTGGTCGAAGGTGTTCTCTGACCCGCCCCTGGCGGCCTGCGATGTCACCGCCGAGTCCTGCGTGCGGGCAAGCGTCCGCACGCGCCGGCCGACGTCGGAGGGGAGGTCGTGATCATGTTGGCCCGGCTTCCCACTGCCGTTCAGACCCACGTCAGGCTTCGGCGGCTGCGCAACGAGATCGAGGAGGTCTCGGGCCCGTACAGCATCGCGCTGGAAGCGATGCGTCTGGAGATAAAGTCCCACTGGGAGTGCCTGTCTGACCTGGACCGCGAGCTGTACGACACGTATCTGCGACAGCACATGCTCGCGGCCTAGCCAGGTGGCCCTCACGCCCCGGCCGGTGCGGTCCGCTCGGGTCTCCACGGCCGCCGCTGGGCTCCCGTCGAGAGGTGGGCGCGAGCAGGCGCAGGCAGCGCAGTCGGTGCCACCGGCCCCGTCCCGGAAGCCCTCGAAAGGGGTCCGGCGCTCCGGGCGGGCCTCGTAGCGCCGGTGACGAACCCGAGCCCGACCAGCTGGTACAACTTCCGGCCACTTCCAGCCCGCCGCGTGCGCGGCACTCCCATCCGCCCACGAAGTTGTACCAACCACCCTTGAGACCTGTCCCAACCAGTCACTACTTTCCAGCAATCTCGCTTCCAGCTCGTCGTGAAAGAGGTTCCCCAATGAAGAGGTTCATCACGTCCACCACCGTCCTTCTTGCGGCGGTGCTCGCCACAGCTGCCTGCAGCACGGTCGGCACGAAATCGACTGGGGCCTCAACGGGCTCGTCCGGCGGGGGCAGCGGCACGAAGGTGGCCTTCCTTTCGCAGGTGGAGGGCATCCCGTACTTCGCGGGCTTCAAGAAGGGGGCGCAGGATGAGGCGGCCGCAATCGGCCTGTCCTACACGCAGGCGGGCCCCTCGACAGCCGACTCGGCCGAGCAGCTACGCATCTTCAACAGCCTGGTCCAGCAGGGTTTCAAGGCGATTGCCGTCTCGCCCCTGGACCCGGCGTCGATGAACAGCGCGATCAGCCAGGCCCGCGCCAAGGGCGTCGTCGTGATCACCTCCGACGCTGACGCGCCGCACAGCGAGCGTCAGCTGTTCGTCCAGCAGGCCACCGATGCGGCACTTGGCTCGGCTGCGATGGACGAGATCGGGAAGGCTGCCGCAGGCCAGGGAACGTACGGGATCGTCTCCGGGGCTCCCGACACGGACACCTTCAACAAGTGGATTGCGGCGATCACGGCCGAGAACAAGCAGAAGTTCCCGGGTATGAAGCTCGTCGGTGGAATCCGCTACACGACCACCTCGGCGCAGGCGCTGACCGAGGCGCAGAACCTGATGACGGCCAACCCTGACCTGAAGGGCCTGATTGCGGTGCCGAGCACTGCCGTTCCCGGTGTGGCTCAGGCCGTCAAGAACGCCGGCAAGGCCGGCGCGGTCGCGGTCACCGGGTTCGGGTCCCCGCAGACGGCCGCCCCGTTCCTCAAGAGCGGCGCCATGAACTCGACGGTGCTGTGGGACGTCCCGAAGCTGGGCGGGCTCACGGTGTGGGCGATGGACCAGGTCCTTAAGGGCAAGAAGCTGTCGGCGTCCGGCTCCATCGACGGTTACCCCGAAGCCAAGTACGACGACTCGACGAAGACGCTCGTTCTCGGCCCGCCGACCATCTTCACCAAGGACAACGTCGACCAGTTCAACTACTGATGAGCGCCCCGACTGTCCTTCGCGTCTCCGGCCTCTCCAAGGTCTTTGGCAGTACGCGTGCCCTCAGCGATGTCAGCTTCGAGCTGCACGCGGGCGAGCGTCTGGCTGTGCTGGGGGAGAACGGCGCCGGCAAGTCCACTTTGATGAAGATCCTTGCCGGGGTCTACCGCCCGGATGCGGGCAGCGTGGAGCTGGCTGGTGTGCCGTACCGGCCGAAGTCGCCGGCGCAGGCGGCGGCTTCCGGGGTCAGCATCGTGTTCCAGGAGCCGTCCTACTTTGCCCATCTGAGCGTGTTGGAGAACATGTTCATGGGCCGGGAGGTACTCGACCGGTTCGGCCAGATGGCATGGGGGCCGATGCGCGTCGCCGCGACTGACGCCTTCCGCGACCTGGAGCTGGACGTTCGCCTGCTGGAGCGTGACATGGGCTCGCTGAGCCTGGCCGAGCAGCAGATGGTCCTCATCGCTCGAGCTGTGAACGCCAACAGCAAGGTCCTCATCCTGGACGAGCCGACCTCCATCCTGACCGCCCGGGAGGCTGAACGACTGTTCACGGCCACTGACCGGCTCGTCGCAGCCGGCGTGGCAGTCCTCTACATCACGCATCGGCTCGATGAGCTGGCCCGGATCGCCGACCGGTTCCTGGTCCTGAAGGACGGAGCGCTCGTGGGAATGCTCGAGGCCAGTGCGGGCGACCACGCGCAGGTGATCGAGCTGATGAGCGGGCGGGCCATCGGCTCTGTGACGCCCAGGGAGCATCCCGACATCGGTGATGTCCTGCTCGAGCTCGAGCACCTGTCGAGCGGTTCACAGTTCGTCGATGTCAGCCTGCAGGTCCACGCCGGGGAAGTCCTGGGAATGTACGGGCTCGTCGGCGCCGGACGCACCGAGCTGGCCCTGACGGTGTTCGGTGACCAGCCAGCGACCGCGGGACGGATGAGCCTTGACGGGGCACCGTATGCCCCGCGCAGCTCCAAGGAGGCCATGGCCGCCGGCATCGCCTACCTGCCCGAGGACCGGCGCACCCAGGGTCTCTTCCCGTACATGTCGACCGCCGAGAACATCACCGCGTCCCTGCTGCGCCGGCACACCAGGGCCGGAGTGCTTGACCTTCGGGCTCTCAAGCGCCTGGCCCGTGACCAGATTGACACGCTGCGCATCAAGGTCAAGAGCCCTGATGACCCAGTGATGTCGCTCTCGGGTGGCCACCAGCAGAAGAGTCTGCTGGCCCGGTGGCTGGCGACACAGCCGAGGCTGGCCATCCTCGATGAGCCCACGCGGGGAATCGACGTCGGGACCAAGACAGAGATTCAGACGCAGATCATGGCGCTGGCCGACACCGGTGTCGCCGTTGTCGTCATCTCCAGCGAGCTGCCCGAGCTGCTGGCGGTCTCTGACCGCATCCTCGTCATGCGTGAAGGGCGCGTGCAGGCGCTGCTGAGCGCAGAGGACCGAACCGAGCGGGCAGTGCTTCGCGCCACCCTCGGCCTGCAGCCGACAGAGAGCCCGGTGATGACATGAGCGTGACGCTGCACCGCACCATCAGGCCTTCCCAGCTGCTGCGAGGTGGCCTGATGCCGGCCATGTTGACCGCCGAGGTCATCCTCTTCAGCGTCCTGTCGAGCCAGTTCCTCACACGTGGGAGCATTTCCGATCTTCTCGTCAACGCCGGAGACCTGGCCCTCGTCGCCGCCGGCCTCACCCTCGTCATCTTGCTCGGCGGCATCGACGTGTCGGTGGGCGCGATGCTTGGAGTGCTCAGCTGGGTCGCCGCGACACTGGTCAACACCGGCATGCACCCGTTGCTGGTCGTCGTGGTGACCGCGACCGGTGGCATCCTGATGGGCTGCCTCAACGGGCTCATCGTCGTCGTCGCGGGGGTGGCTCCCATCATCGCGACCCTGGGCATGTCGGCGGTCTACCAGACCGTGCTCTTCCTGCTGTGGAACAGCCGGGACCTGTTCTCGGGCCCTGTGACGCCCCTGCTGAGTGGGCAACCGTGGGCGGGAGTTCCGATGCTGATGCTGCCGGTGCTGCTGGTGTTCGCGCTGCTCTACTACACGCTGCGGATGCGCCGGTTCGGTCGGCACATCTACGCGGCCGGCAACGACCCGGTCGGCGCGCGCCTGCTGGGTGTGAACACCGCGCGGGTCACCTTCGGCGCGTACGCCGTGCTCGGTCTGCTCGTCGGGTTTGCCTCGCTGATCTACCTGGGCCGGGTCGGTGTCGTGCAGTCCAACAGCGGCTCCGAGCTCACTCTGGCCGCCATCGCTGCCGTCGTTGTCGGCGGTACCAGCGTCCTTGGCGGGCAAGGGGGAGTGCTGCGCACCCTCGGTGGTCTGCTGTTCATCGCAGTCCTGGAGAAGGGCGTCGTCCTGGTCGGCGTGCCGGCCCTGTGGAGCGGTGTCCTGGTCGGGGTTGCCGTCGCGCTCGCCGTGTCCATCGACGTCATCACCCGGCGCAACCTGGAGCGTCAGGCGGGAGCTCACTCGTGAAGCTGAACGCACTCTTTGACCGGCGAGCCTTCCTCGCCGTCCTTGTCATCGTCACGGGCGCTGTCATGGCCGCCCTGTCGCCGTACTTCCTCCAGCTGGACAACCTGCTCTCGATGACCCAGTACGGGGTCATCATCGGGCTGCTCGCGCTGGGCCAGTCCGTCGTGATCTTGGGCGGCGGTGGCGGAATCGACCTGTCCGTCGGGTCGACGCTGAGCCTCAGTGGCGTCCTCATGGGTCTTCTCACCGAGCAGGTCGGGATCAGTCCGTGGCTGGCTGCGGTCCTGGCCCTGGTCATCGGCGCTGTCCTGGGCGCCGTGAACGGCCTGCTGGTGGCGGGCATCGGTCTGCCACCGCTCATCGCGACCCTGAGCACGCTGTACTGCTACGGCGCCTTGGCGAACGTGGTCAGCGGCGGCAAGCAGTTCGGTGGGTTCGACCGAGATGGCTTCAGCATGCTCGGGCAGGGCGCCATCGCTGGCATCCCCGTCCAGGTGCTGCTCGTCCTGGTCCCTGTCTACCTGGTGGCCGGCTTGGCTCTGTGGCGGACCCGGCGTGGACGCGAGGTCTACCAGCTGGGCAGCAACGCCCGCGCAGCCTCGCTCGTCGGCAGCAACGTGCGCCGCACACGCTGGGGGCTGTATGTCATCTCGGGTGTCCTGGCGGCAACCGGTGCTGTCGTGACGAACTCGTGGCTGCTCACCTCACGCCCGTCCGCCGGGTTCGGCCTGGAGCTGCAGGCCATCACGATCGCCGTCCTGGGCGGCATCGACATCTTCGGCGGGCGTGGTCGGGTCAGCGGCGTCCTCATTGCGGTTGCCCTTGTTGTCGTCGTCAACAGCGGGTTGCAGCTGGCTGGGGTTGGCAGCACCGTCCAGGTCGGAGTGCTGGGCGCAATCCTCATCCTCAGCGTCGTGCTCAACCGGCTGGTGTCCGCACGTTCGAGGACGGTCACGGCATGAGCACGCGGGGTGGCAGCGACAGGCTGCTGGTCGCCGGCGACCTCAGCATCGACACGTACGTGCGTGTGCCGTTCTTCCCGGCCGCGGACCAGAAGGCGATCGGGGACCTGCTGGGCGTCTGGGGCGGGGGGATGGCAGCCAACTTCGCGGCCGCGGCCGCTGCTGCGGGCACCGACACCACGCTGATGACCTGCTACGGCACAGGGGACGAGGGCGGTCGCCTGCTGGCCGACCTCGCCCGATGCAAGGTCGATGTCACGCCGTCGCTCGGGTTGCCCGGGCGCACCTTCAGCTGTCTCATCCAGCTGGACGCAACCGGGGAGAAGTGCCTGGTCGGGGCCAACACCGGCATCAAGGTGCCAGACCCCACCGAGGTGGCGACGGCGCTCGGCGACGCCGACTACATCTACGCCCTTGCCGATGACATCGACTGGGCCGCCGAGGTCGCGACAGCGGCCGAAGCGGCTGGCGCGCGACTGGTGATCGACCTGGAACGCAGCGCGTTCCGCTCCGGCATCCGGCCCTGCTTGGACCTGGCCAGCCGTTCGGAGGTCGTGTTCACCAACGTCGACACGCTGCGCGAGGCCGGGCAGGGGCTGCCGCGTGGCCGTCTTGCTGCCGCGCTGGCCGACACCGAGCCGGGCGCGCTCGTGGTCACCCGGGGTGCTCGGGGAGCGGTTGCGCTCGCAGGCGGGAAGGCGTGGAAAGCCACGGCGCCAGGCGTCGCACCTGTTGACACCACTGGCGCCGGCGACGCGCACAACGGCACGTTCCTGGGGTCGTTGCTGTCCGGGGCGTCCGTTCCCGAGGCGTTGCAGTCGGCTGCTCTCGCAGCCGCCAGATGCATCAGTCACCTCGGAGCCCGCACCTATCTGACCGGCACGGCCTGCGGGCGCTCGCCCGGCTCCGACGAGCTGCCGACCGGCCCGGTGCCGCTGCACGTTCAGGTGACCACCACTCAGTTCGACCTCGAGATGACGGAGAAGACATGAACACCCAGCTCAGCCTGGAAGACCGGATCCATGGGTCCCTGGCGGCCGCCTGCATCGCAGACGCCCTCGGTGCACCGACTGAAGAGCGTTCGATTGCGGAGATACGTCAGCTGTTCGGCGGGCTCGTGACCCGGTTCTACCCGCCGCCGGTTGACTCCCCGTACGCCAAGGGTCGGCGGGCCGGGCAGGTCACCGACGACTCGAGCCAGATGGTGATGCTCAGTGAGGTCTTCATCGCCGGCGGCGGGGCGGTGACGCCAGAGGCGGTCGCAGCGATGATCCTGGAGTGGTCGACTCAGGAGCAGTACTACCCGCACTTCGCTGGACCGACGACGCGGCGAGCGATTGACCGGCTGCGCCAGGGTGAGGACCCGTGGGAGGTGGGCAAGGCTGGCCGCATCATGACCGAGGGCACCAGCAACGGTGGCGCGATGCGTGTGGCCCCGGCGGGTCTGGTCCATCCCGGTGACCCTGACGGGGCGGTCCACGCGGCGTTCCTCACCTGCGTCCCGAGCCACAACACCAACCTTGGTGTTGGCGGGGCAGGCGCGATTGCTGCTGCGGTCGCTGCGGCGGCTGGTGGAGCGGACATGTTCGAGGTCGTTCGAGCGGCGCGCGCAGGCGCCCGGCTCGGTGAGCGGTTGGGCGCGGAGCGGGGCCGGCTCGCTCCAGGTCCCAGCATCTCCAAGCGGATCGACATGGCTGTCGCTGCAGTGTTGGCCGCTGACACGCACGAGGAGGCGATCGAGGCGGTCGTATCGACGGTGGGCACTGGTCTGCCGGCTGCCGAGGCGTGCCCGGCAGCGGTCGCCTTCTTCGTCGCCGCAGGGGGGGATCCGTGGCTCACTGCTGTGCTGGCAGCCAACGCCGGCGGTGACTCCGATACGGTCGGCTGCATGGCTGCAGCGATTTCCGGGGCCTACGCCGGTATCGGTGCCGTGCCGGCCCCCATCTACGACGAGGTGCTCGACGCGAACGGGCTAGACCTGGAAGATCTGGCGGGCAGGCTGGCTGGGGTCGCCAACGTTGGCAGCGGTGCTGCGGCCGAAGACGCCGGGCGATGAGTCAACGCGGCGAGGAGGAGCCGCTCTACGGCAGGATCTCCGGACGGCTGCTTGCCCAGATTCACGCGGGCAAGTTCGGTGCGGGTGAGCAGTTGCCGAGTGAAGCGCAGTTGATGCGTCAGTTCGGTGTCAGCCGTAACACGGTACGAGCGGCCGTGCAGCAGCTGGCCGACTCAGGTCTGGTGACCCGTCGCCGCGGTTCTGGCACATATGTGTCCGGCGAGCCGGGCATTGCACACTCTCTGGGCTCTCTGCGCAGCCTCACCTCTGTCATCGCCGAGCTTGGTCTGGTGCCGGCGGTGCGGGACCTGCAGGTCGGCATCGACCCCTCGCCGTGCGCGGAGGCTGTCGGTTTCTTTCAGCGGGACCCGATCTGGTTCGTTTCCCGTACCGCCACAGCGTCCGGGCAGCCGTTTGCCGTGATGGACTCGTGGATTCCCGATGACGTCGGTCGGGCCCTGGACAAGGCAGCGTTGCAGGCGGACGGCTCGCTGTACGGAGCTATCGCTGCAACGAGCCGAGGCGCGGTGGCCGAGGCGACCGAGACCATCTCGGCCGAGGCGGCCTCGGCCCGCGAGGCTGCCGCACTGGACGTCGTGGAAGGGTCGCCGTTGATCGTCATCCGCCGGTTCACCATGGACCGGAATGGCCAACCCGTGGAGTACGGCAGGTCGGCTGCGCGCGGTGACCTCTACCGCTATCACATCAAGCTGCGTGCCTTACCTTCGCCGCGGCCGTTCAAGCCGTAGGCACGACCGCTGCGCTCGGACGCGCTCGTCGGGTAACTGGTTGGGCATGCTTCACCGGCCGGCATCGCGTGCCGGAAGAATCAACCCGGCTTCGGCTGGCCTTCACGCTCGGCTCCCTGCCGGGTAGGAGGCTCAGTCGGGGCGTGCACGGGCAAGGCGTGATGCTCACCTCGAGCTTCGGGAAGCCATGCGGCAGCCCGCCCATGTCCTGATCTGTGGGCTACGCGTCGCGTACGTGTGTATTCCAACGGCGTCCTCATGCGGTCTCCTAGTCCCTGTGAGGAAGCATCTCCCGGAAAGGGAACGGCTGAGCCGGACCGATGGACCTGGTCGTCAACGTCGGATTCCGCCGGCTTCCTGACACGACATCGTCCCGCCTGTCGGCTGTCCCCGCCTTCTCGGGCACCCGCGCGGCAACTCCCTCCGGTCCGGTGCAACCAGCCGAAGGGCCGGGACGAAGCAGACGTGGCCCGCCACTCCAACTCGCATTCGGGTGGCGGGCCACGGTCTGAGCACCTCCGGGTGAGGTCGAGCAACGGGCGAGAGCCTTTCCTGCACCTGACCGTGAAGCGGCACGCCCGCTCCGGGACGCAGACCCCTGGCCGGGGCGGACCGCACACACGCCGCCCGAGACGCCCCGGCCAGGCTACGTGTCCCATGGCGGTCGTCATCGACTCGCCCGGGCGTGACGTGTAGTGCTCTACACGTTTGGACGTGTGGCCTGTGTCGGCGAAGGCGGGAGGATTTCGGCTGGTTGCCGAGCTCGCGGTTCGAACGGGTTTGAGACGCCGCACGGCGAGTGAACTTCGTGTCTGGGTCGCGTAGCGTGGATGACCCGCGCTGGGGATGGTTGCGCGAGGGATCGGGGCGTGGACGCTGCCCGGTGTGGTGCGGCATCAGAGGCTGGTGGCTCGGTTGGACCCGAACAACATCCCGGCGGTCTGCCTGCCGGGGTGTGCCGGCGCGTCCCGGGTCGCGGACAACCTGCCTCCCAGGCGTGGTCAGGGCCCACCCTCCGGGCGCTGCGGGCCCTCGTCAGCCGCGTAGACGTTCTCCGGCAGGTCGTCAGGCAAGGCTCCATCGCCCCTGTGCGCCATTCCCCACCCCTGTGTCGTGATCGTGTCGATGGGCGGGCTGCCGATCAGATGTGACCGTTCCGCCCCCTCGGGGTGACGCTTGCGTTGTGCCACGGTTCCTTCGGGGTCCTTGTTCAGCGTGTCGGCCGTGCCACTGGGGCGGCTCAGCACGAAGACAGCTCCGCCGACGAACAGCGCCACGACGGTCACGATCAGCCCCAGCCCGATGATGTACGTCATGGCCTTCCCGATCTGCAGGGTCCCGGGAGGCGCGCGCCGGGATGCTGGTGCGGCCACGGCACCAGATCACTTCGTTGCGAGCATCTCGCTGGGAAGACCGTGAATGACCTACGGCGAAGTGTGGGCCGCTTCAGGGGTGCTCGGTACTCGAGGAGGAAGGGACCGCCGGGCAGTTGATGTTGGTGGACGCGGCGAGCACCGCCGGTGGCGCCAGTCACGGGAACGTGGTGGGCGCGGGCGTTCATGCGGTTACCCATCATCGTGATGTGAGGTTGTTGGCCACGACATCGGTGAGCGACTCCCAGGACCGGGCGAACTGCTGGATGCCGTCCTTCTCGAGACCAGACCAGACAGCGTTCAGGTCGATGCCGGCGTCGTGGGCCGCCGACAGCACCTGGGTCGCCCCCTCGATCTCCTGGGTTGTCACAGGGACGGGGGTGCCGTGGTCGATGAACGCGTCCAGGGTCGCTGCTGGCATCGTGTTGATGGCATCGGGTGTCACGAGCCGGTCGACGTACGTCGTGTCGGGGTAGCGGGGGTCTTTGGTGCCGGTGGATGCCCACAGGGGGCGCTGCACCTCGCCGCCCGCCGCGACTATCGTCTGCCACTGCTGGGTCAGCGCCTGCTGCTGGTAGATGCCGTAGGCGGCCCGGGCCGAGGCGACGCCTACCTGACCTTGCAGCTCTGCAGCCAGCTCCGGCTCGGGCAACTCCTGGAGCGCGGCGTCGACCGCGGTGTCGATGCGGGACACGAAGAATGAGGCCACGGACCTCAGCGTCTTCAGGTCCCGGCCGGCCGCGAGTGCGGCGCTCATTCCGTCACGTGCTGCATCGAGGACCTCGCGGTAGCGTCCCGGCGAGAAGATCAGCGTCACGTTGACGCTGATGCCCTCAGCAAGGCAGGCGGTGATGGCGCCCAAGCCTTCCCGCGTCGCTGGAATCTTCACGAACACGTTGGGGCGGTCTACGAGCCAGTGCAGCAGCCGGGCTGCCGCGAGGGTTCCGTCGGCGTCGTAGGCCAGGCTCGGGTCCACCTCGATCGAGACGAACCCGTCGTAGGCGGAAGTGCGCTCATAGATGGGCCTGAGCAGGTCTGCTGCTGCACGGACGTCCTGACTGGTCAGGACCCGCAGTGCCTCTGCGGGTCCGATGTGCTGGGCGCGGAGCTGTTCGATGGCCTGCTGGTACTCCGCGCCGGTGCTGATTGCGCGGGCGAAGATGGTCGGGTTCGTGGTCACTCCCACTAGGGCAGAGGAGGTGAGCCGCGCTTGCAGCGTGCCGTCGGTGAGTGCGCGACGTCGCAAGTCGTCGAGCCAGACGGAGACTCCGGCTTCGTTCAAGATGTCGAGCGGCTTGGTCATCGAGCTGTTCCTTTCGGCTGCCCGGGCGTGCCCTGCAGGAGGGGTTCGACTGCGGAGCACCCGTGGCTGTGGTCGGTGCTGGGTGGTTGTAGGCGCGGCCTTGGCGGGGCTTGTCGCGGGATGCCACGCCAGCCGAGACGAAGCGGGCATGGGCAAGGGGGGCGGACGTGGCCGTTGGGACGTGGGGCCGTGCGGGGACACTTGACCGTCCCATCGGCAGCGGCCGCGGGGCATGGGGCGGCGGGCCAAGCAGGGAGTGTTCGAGGCCGTCGTAGGCCTGGGTGGCGAGTCGCCGGGCAGTCGGCCCGACCCGCTGACCTGCTGACCCGCTGACCTGCTGACCCGCCGACCGGCCGACACATGACGGTGTCTAGGTGGTTGCCCTTCACGTGGCTTCGTGCGACCGGGGGCGATGGATGCCTGATGCCGCTCAGCGGCGGGTCAGTTCGCTTGGTAGGAGGCGGTTGCCGAGGCGTATGGCTGAAAGTCCCTGACCTGCAGCGACGCGCCGCCCCGGGCCGTTGAGCGTCGCTCAGTCTGAGTTGAGCCCAGTGCGCCGGCGGAAGGCGGAAGCACTCTCACTGTCATGCCGATGAGCGCGCGTCCTAGGGACGTGGTCGTCGTGCGCCGCGAACATCCTTGCTCTCCGGAGCTCTGGGCTTGATCAACCTGAACACGACGTATCCGAGAAGGCCGATCGCAGCCATCACCACCAACTGGGGCAGCACGAAGCCCATGAACAGCTCCAGGTACGTCATGGCAGTCCTCCTGTACGGCGGTGCGCCGACCATACCCGTCACCGTGCGCCTCTTGAGCGTTTCCGCAAATGCCGCAGGTCGGTCGAAACGTGCGTCCTATGTCGCCTCGCGTGGATACGCCGTACTTGAGGTTTGCCGGCTCCAGGTCGACTTCACACCCGGTAGGGCGAGTTCGCCTCAGGTGCCCAACCGGATTCGCAGGAAGGCAGTCCCGGCGAGCATGCGGCGGCGCAGATGGCGCAACTCGAGGGCGCTCCAGCGCGGGGTGTCCTGCGGGCACCTACCAGCCACGGGACGTTCGCTGCGGTGAGCTTGGCGTGGGTGGCGTCGGCGTGCGCCCTTCATCACCCCAAGGCGCCTCGACGCTCGCTGCGACGTCGCCGGCGAGGTTCCACAGGTCCAGCGCGGCGACCGGGTCCAGGCGCAGATGTTCTCCGTGCAGCCACGCGGGTACAGGCCGCCGGTCCAGCACCTCGGGCTCGGGTTGTCCTGCTCGGCGCCCGGCAGGTCGCGGGCTCGGACAGCGGCCAGGCAAGCCTCGAGGGTGGGCCACACAAGCGGCCGGCCACCCTCGATGGCAACGATGTCGCGGCCGTGCTCGTCCGGGCCCCACCACAGGTCGACCTCCCGATCGCGCAGGCGCACCGGCAGCGGGTAACGCTCAACGGGGTACCGCTGCCCGGCGCCGGGTGACGGGTGCTGTTTCGGCATCGGCTCATCTGCCCGAGAGCCAGCCCGGACAGCGCCGCCTCGTAGCGGCGTCCGCCAGCGCGACTCTCACACGTGGAGCACGGTTCGGGAGAACGCACCCAGCACGAAGGTGACCGCAAACGCTGTGACCGTGCTGGCGACCATCAAGGCCAGCTTGGCCCGCTGGGGCAGGCTGGACCGGACGACGCTCCTGTTGAGCTGGACCGCAAGCCACGTCGGAGGAAGGCTCCAGAACGGGTGGGCCAGCAGCAACGCCGGGACCGGTGCCACTGCCAACAGCCGCAGGCCGAGCGGCGCCTCCCAACCGGTCGAAAATGCCTGACCGTCGACGAGCAGCTTCTCAGTCCCAGGCAGCAGTCCGCCTCTCACCCGCGCCTCCACATTTCGCGGAATGCCCGGAAGGATGACGCGCCTGCGGAACTCGCTGGGCCGGTACCGCTGCCCCTCAACGAGGAAACCGAGGCCGCTCCAAAAAGAGAACACGCTCACGACGGGGCCGATCACACCGGGCGGCCGGCCCACCAGGAACGGCTCACTCAGGCGGCGCTGACGCACTTGGACATCCATGCCGCTCATGATGCCGGACCGCTGGCCAGGCACAGTCGAAGTCGCGAACAGCGCCCGGCGCTACCCGCGGCCCCCGGGCAGCATCAGGAATGCCGTGCGGACCTCCCTGACCTGCTGTCCCAGTTGCTCTTCCATCCATGATGAAAGGCAGCGCCCGTCGATTTACCGGACATGCCGCGGATGGCGCGTTCGATCGTCCGGGTTGAGGGCGTCGGTCTCATCCCGTCCTCGGTCGCCAGGAGCGGGCTG